>JAFGBL010000082.1 GCA_016933115.1 Bacteroidales bacterium
AATCAGTATGAAACCGTTTTCATTATGACTCCCGTTTTATCTGAAGAACAGATGAAGGAAACGGTAAAAAAGTTCAGAGATTATCTGACTGACAAGGGTGCTGAAATTGTCTTTGAGGACAATTGGGGAATGCGGAAGCTGTCATATCCCATTCAGAAAAAATCAACAGGATTTTATCATTTGGTCGAATTTAAAGCCGAAGGAGATATCATCCGTGATTATGAAGTCGCTTTTAAGCGTGATGAGAGAATCTTAAGGTTCCTGACGGTTAAATTGGATAAGCACGCAGTTGCTTACAATGAAAAGAAACGCAAAAAAGCCAAGGAAAAACAAGCAGCTGAAGTTTAATTAACTTAAAAATTGTAATCAAAATGGCACAGACAAATTCAGACATCAAATACTTAACGCCGATAGCAGTTGATACCAAAAGGAAGAAATACTGTCGGTTTTTAAAGAACAGGATCAAATACATCGATTATAAAGATGGAGATTTCCTGCTACGGTTCGTAAATGAACAAGGTAAAATTTTACCCAGAAGGATCACAGGAACTTCTACCAAATACCAGAAAAAAGTTGCTCAGGCTATTAAAAGGGCCAGGCATCTTGCAATATTACCTTATGTTGGTGATTTATTAAAATAAGGAGGAAGCTATTATGGAAATAATTTTAAAACAAGATATACAGGGATTGGGATATACCAATGATATCATAAAGGTTAAAGACGGCTATGCCAGAAATTACCTGATCCCAAAAGGATTTGCCATCTCTGCTACAGGGATAAACAGAAAAATTCTAGCTGAAAACCTCAGGCAAAAAGCATTTAAAGAAGACAGGATCATCAAGGAAGCTGAAACACTTGCTAAAGCACTTGAAGGGATTACAGTTAAAATAGGTGCTAAAGCTGCCGAAACAGGTAAGATTTTCGGATCGGTCAATAACATCCAGTTAGCCGAGGCAATCAAGGAACAGTTCAAATACGATATTGATCGGAAAAAGATTGTGTTGGATGCTGAGCACATTAAAGAACTGGGAACCTACACCGCCGATATTAATCTGCATAAAGAGGTGAAAGCTAAAATAAACTTTGAAGTAGTTGCTGAATAGTTGAAGGTTTACACATAAAATCAGAAAAACCCGGGAAGTATTTCCGGGTTTTTCTTTTCAGGTCGATTTTTGGAGAGAGATATAAAGTGAAGAGGAAAGTTCTTTGATTCAAATTATTTTTATACTCATTATCGTGTTTCTATTTAATAATCTCAAATTTTGTCTTCGGTTGATTGTTATCTGCTTTTTTCTGCTCTGCTAGCGAAGAACAACCGATAAGCCTTATCAACAGAAAAAGAACTGCTACATACAATAAAATTGAGATCGAAATTTTTATGGATACTTTCGCTTCCATTTTTTCTGTTTATGTTGTAAAAATAAATACTGCAACAATGAAAAGCATGGCAGAAAACCACTGGGAAAAAAAATGGCAGAAAACCACTGGTTTTTTGGTTAGAAAAATCTGTTGCAGATATTAAATAATGGAAGATTAATCGATAAGGTCATTCTCAACTGCCCACCTAACAAGGCCTGCCGTATTTTTTGCTCCGGCCTTGGCAAGTAAGTTGGCCCGATGACCTTCGACGGTATGGAAACTCACGATCAACTTTTCTGCGATTTCCTGGCTGGAAAATTCCTTACAGATCAAATTTAAAATTTCCCGTTCACGTTCTGTCAATTTGGGGAATAGGGATTTTGTATTTTCGGCTTTCAATTCCTGGGTCACCAAAGATAATGATAAACGGTCGCTAAAATATTTCTCACCGGTAAATACTTTATTGATCGCCTGAATCAACTCATCTTTACTCGAATCTTTGAGCAAATATCCACGGGCTCCGTTCTTAATCATCCTTTTTACAAATCTTTTTTCACCAAACTGTGATAACGCAATGATCCGGACATTTGGAAATTTTCTGCTGACCATACGGGTACAATCCAGGCCATCAAGTTTGGGCATGTTTATATCCATAAGAATAACATTGATGTCACTTCTATCATCAAGTATTTTCAAAACCTGGTAACCGTCATTGGCTTCAGCCGCAACTTTAATGTCCTGGCAATCTTCGAGGGTGGATCTAATTCCATCAATCATTAATTGATGGTCATCGGCTATAAGTAAGTTTATCATGATCTGATTTGGATTGGATTAATGTACAAATTTACACATAATGCATTTTATTGTCAATAAATAAAATTCAATAGCCAAATTTTTTTGAGTTATGTTTTCAACGGAATTTGAATAAAATACTTTACTCCTTGCAAAGGCTTTGATTCCAGGGTCATTTCTCCATCCAGGAACTTTACGCGCGACTCAATGCTGTTTAATCCCATAGATTTTTCTTTTATTATCTTATCAGGTTCAAATCCTTTTCCATCGTCCGAAAACTGCAAATTCAACCGATCTGGCTGAAAAGTTATATGGAGGGAAATATTATTTGCCGCTGCGTGTTTTAAGGTATTATTCAACATTTCCTGCACAATCCGGTAAAGCATTATTTCTGTATTTTCGGGTAATCTGATTTTATCACCGTCGATATTTACTTCTGCATTGGTTTTTTCTGTTTCATTTATTTGATCAAATAACTCCTCAATGGCTTCGAATAAACCGTATTTGCTGAGGAGACCCGGCATCATCTTGTGAGAGATTTTCCTGACTTCGCCAGAAGCCAGTTC
The DNA here is from genome assembly GCA_016933115.1 of Bacteroidales bacterium. Classification (GTDB taxonomy): domain Bacteria; phylum Bacteroidota; class Bacteroidia; order Bacteroidales; family JAADJA01; genus JAADJA01. Next base: position 2,719 of record JAFGBL010000082.1, read on the forward strand.
CAGCAATTTAGCTGCTTTTTCTATTATTGGTTTATTTTCAACGCTTGGATCATAAATATTTGTAAACTGCATGCGTGCAGTCGACAATAAAACGCCTAAACCATCGTGCAATTCTCGTGCGATACGTTTTCGTTCTACCTCCTGCCCTTCAACAATCAGGTGCGCAGCCAGTAATTTCTTTTCTTCTTCGAGTTGTATTATTTTTTGTTCTGCAATAATTTTATCCTTCCTGGCCTTGAGACGGACATATACAAGTGAGAAAGAAATGATCAGGCTAATGACCAATCCAATTGCACTAGAAATATTCCTTTGATAAGTCCTTTTTTTCAAGCTCAGGTCCTTATTAAGATTTTCTTTTTCGAGCGCAAGTATCTGAGATTGCTTTTTTTCATTTTCATATTTCATTTCATACTCAGCAACGGCTTTTTGTATGTCAATTTTTAATAAAGAATCACTGAGTTGATGCTGCAAGGACTGATATTCAAATGATTTCTTATAATTTCCCTGTAATTCATAAATCTTATAAATATTATAATAAATGCTCTTTTTAAGATTTAAGTCCTTAATTTCATCAGCCAGTATCAAGCAGGAGTCATTGATAACCAAAGCCCGGTTATAATCTTTTCGTTTTTCATAAATCAATGCTATATTTATCATATTGGTCAAAATCCCATTTTTCTGACCGATCTCCCCGAAAATCTTTATTGCCTTATTATGAAATTCATAGGCTTTTGAATAATCCTGCTGCGCAAAATAGAAACCCCCGATATTATTATAAATAAATCCAATTCCCGATTTGTTATGTACTTGTTCGTATATCTGAAGCGCTTTATTATAGTAGAATAATACTGAGTCATAATTTTTCTCATCATCTGCAATCATTCCCAAATTGGTATAAGCCAGTGCTATATTCACCTGACTATTGAACCTTGAATTATAATCAATACTTTCCAGGAATTTTTGTTTTGCCTTATCATATTCATTAAGCAAATAGTGAACTTGGCCAAGATTAATCAGATTAGGGCCAATTCCTTTTTCATCATCAATCTTTTTAAATAGTTTAATGCTTTCCAAATAATAATATGCGGCACTGTCATAAACTCCATTGAATTTGTAAAAAGTCCCAAATTGTGTGTATACTTTGGCTATTTGGGTGGAGTCATAAATTTCCTGGCTAAAATACTTGCACTGCCTGTAGCATTGTATTGCGGAATCTGGAAATCCTTTATACTGATAAATTATTCCCAGGCTATAATATGAATACGCAATCAAGCTTTTATCCTTGATTGATTCGGATAAATTAAGTGATTTTTTGGCAAAGTATAAGGCACTATCCAAAGTTCCTATTCCCCTGTAAATTTTACTCTTTATATAGAAGGCTTTTGCAATGCCTTTGAGGTAATTCAAATTACCGGAAATACGTTCCGCTTCTTGCGTAATATAAATAGCTGTATCAGGTTTGTTTCGGTAGAATTTATCAGAAACGTCCAATAATGCACTCACTTTGAGAGTATCGTCCTTTTGTGCTAATAAACTATCAAGATTGGCAAAATGAGGCTCCTGACCATTGCTTATTTTATTTGCAATAAACAATGCAAATATAAAAAGCAAAATTAGGTATTGTAATTTGCTGCTAGCCATCAGAATTGTTTTTTGAAGTTTTCAAACATATTGATATTATTGTTTAGTAGGCTTTCTTTATTTTAAATAGCTTATTAAGCAATTATTTATAATTTACATCCTTTTTCATAAATCATAATATATCCTTGACCTTCAGCATGGATTTAATCATGAATGGCTGAATTTGAATTTTTGATATTCTGGCCTCCCTCGACAACATCTCCAAGATGATTGTAAACCGTCACCAAAACCGCATGAAACACCTCATCCCATGGTATTGGCAAACCATTTATTTTAGCCTCATAGCTGGCTTGATTTTGTCCTAGATCAGGAACCACTTTTAATACGACGTTGGTAAGTCGTCCGGATTTATCGGTTGAATTGTAATCCACCCTGATATTTTGATTTTGAGCTACGGTGACCGTGATATTTGCAAATAAATTTTCCAAAACACCGATCCTTAATTCTAATGCTGGTTGATAAAGTGCCATAATTTTCCCTTTTTTAATTGGTTAACAATGATTTTGCTTTTAAGTAAAATTAAATTCTTCAGGTAACAGGAACCACAAATGTGTACCTTACCCCTTTTCCAATAGATGATTGAACTTCAAGTTTACCAGCTAAAAACCTGACCCTGGACTGAATATTGGTTAGTCCGAATGATTTTTGTTTTAATTTTTCCTCCATATCAAACCCTTTGCCATCGTCCATGTAATCAACTTTTAGCAGCTCAGGCTCTATTTCTATTTTAAGATGAATATTTTTGGCCTCCGCGTATTTCAAGGTATTGTTGACCATTTCCTGTATGATACGATAAATCATGATTTCTGTGTTTTCCCGCAGCCTTTTGGGTTCGCCCTTGATTTCTGCTACTGCATGGATGTTTTCATTCTCATTAACTTGCTCCACCAATTCTTCTACGGCTTCAAAAAGGCCAAATTTGGTCAATAATCCTGGCATCATATTGTGTGAAATCCGCCGTACATCTCCTGTAGCCAGTTCGAGTAACTCAGTCGCTCTTTCAATTATTCTTTGGTTTTCAGGTGATTTATCCCGTAGTGTTGTAAATTGCATTTTCACTGTTGATAAAAGCACGCCCAATCCATCGTGTAATTCCCTGGCAATGCGTTTACGCTCCTCTTCCTGTCCTTCCACTACCAATTTGGCTGCCAGCAGTTTCTTTTCTTCCTCGAGTTGTTGTATTTTCTGAGATGCAATAATTTTATCTTTTCCAGCCCTGAGACGAATATTAACAAGTGAAAAAGTAATAATCAGAATGATCCCCAGTCCGGCGAACAAATAAATGTTTCTCTGAGTGGTTCTTCTCTGCAGAAAGAGATCTTTTTCGAGGTTATCATTTTCGAGGCTAAGTATTTGCGCCTGGTCCTTTTCCCTTTCATACCGAATCTCAAGTTCATTGATGACCTTAGCTTTTTCGATGTTAAATATAGAATCATTCAGCTTATGATATAATGTTTGATAGTAAAAGGCTTTATTCATATTATTATTCAATTCGTAAGTTTTGTAAATATTTTTATAAAGTTCCCTCATTCTATTTAAGGAATTCATTTCCTGAGCCATCTTTAAGCATGAATCATAAACCAGCAATGCCTTATCATAGTTTTTTCTTCTTTCAAATATTAACCCCTGGTTGATGAAGGCAGCCAAAAAACCATCATCATCTCCCAGTTCTTTGAACAACTTTTTCGCTTCAGAATATTGGTAATATGCCTTGTCGTATTGTTTTTCGGACAGATAGATATGTCCGATATTGCTGTATAATATGGTTAATCCGTACTTGTTACCCAGTTCATTGTAAATTTCTTTAGCCTTTCTGAAATAATCCAAAGCCGTATCATTTTTTTTCTCTTCATATGCGATATTGCCTAAATTACTATAAGCAATCCCAATATACCTTTTATTATTCAGTTTCCGGTTAACCTCAATACTCTCAATCAAATATTGTTTCGCACGTTCATAATCATACAGCAAATAATATGTACTTCCCAAATTTACAGTAGCTTTTCCCAAACCATCCCGATAACCCGTTCGCTCGGATAGCTTTATAAATTCATGAAAATAAAATATGGCAGAATCATATAACGGTTGCGCCAAATACACGGTTCCCAAGCCATTATACACATTGGCTATACCTAACGAATCGGATAATTTTTGATATAAATCCAAACTTAACGTGTAGAAATTTTTACTTTTTTGAGGACCTTCAGTGCGGTAAAGTATGTTCCCCATTAAAAAATAATTGTCGGCAAGCCTTTTTAAATCGTTCACCGAATCGCTATGTTGGATGGCCCGCTGACAATAAAATGCAGCTGAATCAAATTTTCCCAGGTCTTTGTAAGCAAATCCGATATTGTTCAAAGCATCAATTTTTCCTTCCGGATAATCTATTTTCTTGGATAAATCCAATGCTGCTAAACCAATAACAAGGGATTCTCTGGGATTGGTTCGTATCATTTCTTTCGAGAGCAACAAAAGAGAATTCACTCTATCAGGCCCCTCTTTTTTTCGTTCAACTTCCCTTTTCAAACTGTCCAAATCAGCAATAGCCTGACCAAATAAAAAGTCCAACTCAAATATGAATAGAATGAATGCGGCAAAAACAGTCCTAAAAATTAACGGTACTTGTTTCAATGTCAAGAGCGATTTATTAATTGATAAATTAATATTTCCGGTATGAAATTAATAAAATCATTCCGCAATATCAATTTTTCGTGCCACATTCCCACCGGTAGTTTCTTCATCCGAATTGATCTCAATCACCACTTTGTGATATTCACCATCCCAGCCAAGTGTGTGAGATGCCGGAAAAATATCTTCATCACTGTCATCATTAACTAAATAATACCTGATGATTGACAGTTGGTTGCCCGAATTGTCCGTTGTCAGATATGAAATACTTTTATTGGCAGGAAGCAGGACTTCAAATGAAGAAATCAATTTGCTGCTTGAAACTTGCTTTAAACCTGACTGAATTTCATAATAATTTATCATGATACAAAAATTAGAGGTTTATAAAAAGATTACTGAAAATTTCATCTTTTTTATTTAGGTTATTGCTCATAGCTAACAAAGGATTTGAAATGTATACCTCACACCGGCACCAATGGATGTTTCCATTTCCAATTCTCCGCCTAAAAATTTCACTCTTGATTGAATACTTGTCAATCCAATAGATTTTGACTTGAGTTTTTCATTCAAATCGAAACCTTTACCGTCATCAGAATAGGAAAATTTCATTTTGTCCGTCGTCACATCAATGTCGAGAACAATATTCTTAGCTTCTGCATACTTCAGGGTATTGTTCACCATTTCCTGAACAATGCGGTAAAGCATGATCTCCGTATTCTCCGTAAGTCGTTTGTGTTCCCCGTGAATCTCAGTAACCGCATGAATACCTTCACTTTCATCAATCTGTTCAATCAAATCCTCAACAGCCTCAAAAAAGCCGAATTTGGTCAACAACCCAGGCATCATATTGTGAGAAATCCGCCTGACATCCCCTGAAGCCTGTTCAAGCAATTTGGTGGCCTTATCGATCATACTTCGGTTTTGGGGTGAATTATCACGAAGCGTTGTAAATTGCATTTTGGCTGTAGACAAAAGTACACCCAACCCATCGTGCAATTCCCTGGCGATTCTTTTGCGCTCTTCTTCCTGTCCTTCAACAATTGCGCGGGCAGCCCAAAGTTTCTTCTCTTCTTCCAATTGTATAATCCGTTGTTCGGAGATTATCCTGTTTTTGTGGGTACGTTGGCGGTAATAGGCAAAAACGAAAATAAAAACAAGTATGGTACCGGATCCGGCGTAAACATAACGGTTTCTTTGTATGGTTCTTTGCCGGATGGTATCTTTCATTACCAGTTTTTCATTCTCCAAACTTAGGATGTGGACTGAATCTTTCTCCTTTTCGTACTTTAATTGAAGATTAGCAATGAGCTCAGCCTTTTCAACACTCATAATACTATCTCTCAATAATTGATAATCCAATAGATATTTGAATGCATTTTCGAAATCCTTTTTCAACCAGTACGAATTATAAATATTAAATAAGAGCTCTACTCTCCTTTCATTCAGATTATATTTCTCTGCAATCAATAAGCATGAATCATAAATTTGTATTGAAGCTTCATAGTTGCCCCGTTTCTCATTGATTAAACCCTGATTTTTATATGCTATCAGGTAACCTTCAGTATTCCCGAGGCTGGAATAGGACTTTTTAGCTTCTTCATAAAATTGATAAGCTTTATCATATTCTCCTGTTTCGAGCAAAACATTACCCAACCCTATTTGTGCATTTACCAACCCCAACTGATGGTTGGTCCTTTTGCACAATTCCGAAGCTTTGGAATAAAAATTCCAGGCACTATCATATTCATGTTTATTGTACATAATATTACCCAGATTATCACATGCCGTACTCACAAAGATCAAATTATTCAATTTTTCATTGATCTTAATACTCTCCTTAAAATAGTAAGACGCCCGTTGATAATCCTTCAATTCGTCATAAGCAAGACCCAGGTTTATGAATCCTTTTCCAAGTAACTCATCGATCTTCAACTTTTCACCAATTCTTATCAATTGTAAATAATAATAAATAGCCGAATCATATTTTGACTGTTTCATCAACATCACCCCGATCCCATTCAATGAATTAGCTATTCCTATTGAATCGGCAATTTCTTTAAAAAGATTATAGCTTTTCAAATAATATTCATATCCCGGAGAGGATCCTTTTGTCCGATAGAGTAAATATCCATAATTTGAATAACCTTCTGCCAGTCGCTTTATATCCTTTGTAGAATCACTCAGTTGAATGGATTTATCGCAATAAATCTTTGCCGAATCATATTGACCCGACGTAATATAAATTCTGCCTTTTATTGATAAAGCATCGATCAATCCTGGCAAATTGTTCAACTTTTCTGATAAAAGTAACAACTTATTGCTGTATGACAGGGCCAGGGAAGGATCATTTTGCATGTACCCCCGGCTCAATTCATAAAGGATTTTGAGTTTTAATGTGTCATCAGGTTGTGAATCCAATTGCCGGGTAAGGCTGTCCAAATTTAATCCTGTTTGTCCGAAACAGCAATTTTGCATTTGGCAAAATAAAATGAAACAGGTTATTAAAATACCATTCAGCCGGTAAATGTCAGCTCTTAACATCCAGATAGCATTTTGGAAACAACGATAATTGTATTAAATGCACCTCCCCAATTATACAGGTTAATAAGTGCCTCTATTTTACTTTTTCCAGATTTTCTTCATAATGAATGAACAGGTCCTCAATCAAACTGATTTCAGCTACCTTCTCACATGGTGTTATATTCACGTTTACACTGTGAAATGTACCAGGTAATTGAAAACTAAAATCTTGAGTTTGAGAAGGCCTGCCAATGGCTGGCATTACACACAAATTAAAAGTTGTTATTTGATAATCAAGTTTACGCCAATCATTTCCATAATTATCTTTCACTTGCATAAGAAATTTTTCTTTCTCCTCTTTTTGTTTAACTGGATCATTTGGGAATTTTGTCCGTATATCCTTATATATTTCTTTTACCGGTCTATTGCCAGCAGGGGTCAATTTAATTTCCGGAGTAGTTGAAACATCCCTTAATACTACAAGATTATCTTCGGGGACTTTTATATAAAGAAACAAGGTAGTTCTGTCATATTGTTTTTCATGTAGTACTTTCAACATGACATTACCAATAATTTCAAAACCTTCTTTTGATTTCATTTTGGCCATGACTTTAAATTTTTTTGGTTTTAGTTAATCTGCTTAAAAAACTGAATTTTTTGTTAAATGATTTCGGGATCATTAAATTTACAACGAAATCCCTCACAAAATTTTTATAAAGCTTCGGTTCTAGCTTGAGATACAGTACCTCCTGGTGGTGGTGGTGGAACAGTATACTCAGCCAATACCTCTTTTGGTGGAGCCTCAGGAATAGTGTACGCAAAATATTCGGTGTGTGAAAATGGAATTGTACCATTTACTTCATCATAGGCATAAATATAATCTATATCTTCCTGAATTAATTTTGGCATTTTAAGTTCATTTAATATGGCTTTTTTACCTCCGGGTATGTTGTGAATATATATGGCAACATCCACTGATTGCCCACCTTGCATCCAGAACAGGTACAACTCTACCTTTCCATCGATGGAACAATCATAAGCCTTCATTAATAATCCCATGACTTTAAGTTTTAGTTAAACATTTATTTGATTTCGGCAAACTTTGCATCTAAGATACAACTATTTTATATATCATGTCAAATGTTATATATCTACATATAGACATTTTTAACTCACCATTCGGAACCTGTTTCCCTCAAAGACTTTATATCAACTCTATATCGGAGTTCTCTGCGGCATTGATTTTCACCCCTTTCACCCAATCGGGCATGGACTTCACCCTGAAAACTACATCTACCTCCAATTCCACATTGGTATAATCTTCTCCGGTATTATCCAAAATAAAATCGAGTTCATAAATTCCATCTCCCGGGGGTTTTTCGTATTCCCTTGGGATGAGGATCGGAGCGATCAATTTTTTCAATTCGGCTATTCCTTTGGCTTTAATAGCCATCAAATCAGGCTCTGCATTTTCCTTTATTATCCGAATATCCTTTACAAAGCGTATTTTGTTTTCCATAGTATGCAAGATTATAGCAAATTTCACTTTGAAATATAGCAGAAAACCACTGGAAAAAAAAATGGCAGAAAACCACTGGTTTTTTATACATTTTTCAAATTATCCAAAGTATTACCTATTTTTACTTTCATAAATTTTACCATGCAGAAATGCTTTCAAGAAACCGGATACAATTCGTAAAATCCTTGCACCAGGCTAAATTCAGGTCACAATCCAAGCAATTTATTGTAGAGGGCCCAAAGCTGGTGGAAGAACTTTTGAAAAGTGACTGGAAAACAAATCAGTTACTCGCAACCGGGATATGGATCGAAAAAAATATTGCACTTCTTACCAAATCGGTCGAAATCATTGAAATCTCAGAAAAAGAATTATCACGGATCAGTGCCCTTAAAACGCCCAACCAAGTGATGGGAATTGCTGAGATGAAGCCAAATGAATCAATTGAAATTACCGGAAAACTCATCCTGATGCTGGATGAAATAAAAGACCCGGGCAACATGGGAACCATCATCAGAACATCTGATTGGTTTGGGATAGATCGGATTATTTGCTCTGAAAATTGTGTTAATATTTATAATCCCAAGGTCGTTCAGGCAACGATGGGATCTTTATTTCGGGTAAATACTTTTTATACTGATATTCTGCAATATCTGGAAAACTTAAAAGGAAGGGTACCGGTTTATGGTACATTGCTGGAAGGTAAAAGCATTTACAATGAAAACTTGACCAGGGACGGGATCGTTCTGATTGGTAACGAATCACATGGACTATCTTCACAACTGATTCCTTACATTACCCATCGGATAAGTGTTCCACCCTTCGGTTCGCTCGAAAAAAACAGAGCCGAATCATTGAATGCTTCGATTGCTGCGGCAATTGTACTTTCCGAATTTAGAAGGCAATCTAAATAATCATATTTTGTGCAATATTTCTTTGTTTCAACAACATTCTTTATAATTTTGTGTTCTGGTAATAAAGAGTAAAAGATTTAGAAATGCTTACAGTAATTCTCATATCAATATTAATGGTTGGATTGGCCATCGCAGGAATTGCCATAAAAATGTTTGTTCAAAAAGGTGGACAATTTACCAAAACATGCAGTACCATTGAATTTAGCAATGGCGAAAAAGTCGGCTGTGTCTGTGGTGACGGTGACCCCAAAAAATGCGTGAATTATGAAAAGCACCATGGTGTGCTGAAAGAAAGCTAATTTTACAAATCGCCTCCGATAATTTTAATCCATTTCTTCTGTAACAATTTCATTAAAGCCATTTGTATAGTAGGTTTCAAGATTGCCGTTTTTATCATGGAAGATAAAATAGGCTTCCAAATCCTTTCTGTTTTGAAGAAATTCCTTTGATTTTTCAATCCCCAACACCATGAATGCCGTAGCAAATGCATCGGCTGTTGTGCAATCCACGGCCAGAACGGATACACTTAGCAAGGTATGCTGAACCGGATAACCGGTTTTGGGATCAATCGTATGGGAATACCGGATGCCGTTTTCCTCATAAAATTTACGATAATTGCCCGAGGTGGCCAGGGCTTTGTCCTTCAGTTCGACAATGGCATTCAATCCTTCTCCATATCCCGCATTATCTGAAGGTTTTTCTATTCCCACTTTCCAGAATTCGTTTCCTGGTTTTTGTCCTCTGCCCAAAACCTCGCCACCAATGTCGATCAGGTAATTTTTGACTCCCTTTTTTTCGAGGAATTTTCCGATCAGATCAACGGAATAACCCTGTGCTATGGCATTGAAGTCAAACTGGACTCCAGGAGCTTTTTCAATGAAAGAATTTTGAATTGTAACCTTTTGAAACCCAATGAGGGGAAATAAACTATCCACCACATGCTGGTTTACCTTCATCCTGTCCTTAAAACCGAATCCCCAGGCATTTACCAATGGCCCAACCGTGGGATCAAATGCTCCTCCGGTTTCTTCAAAAACCTGTTTTGACCTATTGAATAAATGAATGAAAATCTCATCCGGTTCTACTCCGGATTCATCACGGTTGATCCGTGAAATAATTGAATTTGGAACCCACATTGAAACCGACTGATCAAAAGCCTTTAACAACGAATCGATCTGAACCTGATAATTCTTACCATCCGGGCTGTAATATGTTATTGCGTAATAAGTTCCCTGGGTTTCACCTGCAAACTTTACCGGTTTTATGTTTTCCTGCTGACAGGAGTAAAGCAGGGCTATACTTAAAGTGCAGAGCAAAAAAAATGGCCTAAATTTCATTTTTCAATAATTTAAGCCAAAAGTAAAAATAAAGGATTTAATAGAATCGTCTATTTCTGCGCCGTTTTATGAATTTTTACATTCCGGATTATCCGCCGAAATCGTCAAATGAGATCATCTCCTCCGGTACTCCGAAATCGTCAAGCATTTTTAATACAGCCTGGTTCATCATGGGTGGCCCGCAGAAATAATATTCTATTTCTTCAGGCTCCGGATGGTTCTTCAGGTAATGGTCAATGATCACCTGATGAATAAACCCGGTGTAACCGGTCCAGTTATCTTCCGGTAATGGCTCCGAAAGCGCAATATTAAAAGTAAAATTGGGAAATTCCTTCTCAATTTCCCTAAATTCTTCTACATAAAACAATTCACGCATAGAACGGCCGCCATACCAGTAAGTTACTTTCCGGTCGGTAGTTTTGAGGGTGTGGAAAAGATGGAAAATATGAGACCGCAGGGGTGCCATTCCGGCTCCACCACCAATGTACATCATTTCACGCCTGGTGTCCTTAATAAAGAACTCACCGTATGGTCCTGAAATGGTTACTTTATCTCCCGGTTTCCTCGAAAATACATATGAAGAACAAATTCCCGGGTTTACATTCATAAATGAATTTTTTGCCCGGTCCCAGGGTGGCGTTGCAATACGAATGTTCAGTTTAATGATGTTTCCTTCAGCCGGGTGGTTGGCCATAGAATATGCACGGAAAATGGTTTCAGGGTTCTTCATCTTCAAATCCCACATATTGAACTTATCCCAATCTTCATGATATTCTTTCTCAATATCCATATCTTTAAAATAAACTTCACATGGGGGAACATCAATCTGGATATATCCGCCGGACTGGAAGTCGAGACTTTCTCCTTCAGGCAATCTTACAACGAATTCCTTGATAAAAGTTGCCACATTGTTGTTTGATATAACTTCGCATTCCCATTTCTTGATCCCGAAAATTTCCTTCGGAACCTCAATTTTCATATCTTCCCTAACTTTCACCTGGCAACCCAACCGCCAGTTGTTTTGCTGTTCCTTCCTGGTAAAATATCCAACCTCAGTAGGTAAAATGGATCCGCCCCCTTCCAAAACCCGGCATTTGCACATGGCACAGGTTCCGCCGCCTCCGCAAGCCGATGGTAAAAATATTTTTTTAGCAGATAAGGTTGACAACAAGGTTGAACCGGGTGACACTACCAGTTTTTTGTCGTCGTTGATGGTAATTGTAACATCGCCCTGTGGTGTAAGTTTTTTCCTGGCATAAAGCAACAACAAAACCAGAAGTAAAATAATGATAAGGAATACAATGATTCCGGCGATAATTACCTGACCAATTCCTGCAACAAGTAACATATTTTAATGATTTATTTTATTGTTTTACAATTTAATTCCCATAAAGCTCATAAAGGCAATACCCATAAGACCGGTTATGATAAATGTAATGCCAAGTCCTTTCAGGGGTCCGGGAACATTTGAATACCTGATCTTTTCCCTGATCGCTGCAATACCCACAATAGCCAAAAACCAGCCTACACCGGAACCAAGTCCGAAAGATATGGTTTCACCTATGGTCTGAAACTCTCTTTCCTGCATAAAAAGCGATCCTCCAAGGATTGCACAGTTCACTGCAATCAGTGGCAGGAAGATACCAAGAGAATTATATAGAGCAGGTGAAAATTTTTCGATCACCATTTCAACCAACTGAACCATGGAAGCGATGACTGCAATGAACATGATAAAACTTAAAAAGCTCAGGTCGACTTCAGCCAGGGATGGACTGATCCATGCCAGTGCTCCGGCGGTCAACAGGTATTTGTTGATCAAAAAATCAACCGGAACGGTAATGCCCAAAACAAATACAACGGCAATTCCAAGACCTACAGAAGTTTTAACCGTTTTCGATACCGCCAGGTATGAACACATACCCAAAAAGTAGGCGAATATCATGTTATCGATAAAGATCGACTTGACGAATATATTAATTAATTCCTGCATAACAACTTAATTTAAAGTGATCTAGTCTTCGATTAATTCTTTGTTTTTTGAACGTTGAACCCAGATTATTATACCTACGATGATCAATGCCATCGGAGGAAGGATCATCAATCCGTTATTGGTGTAGCCAATATTATAAATGCCAACTTTTTCCATTACCGGCAATCCCCAAACGGTTCCTGATCCCAATAATTCCCTGAAAAATGCAACTACGATCAAAATCCAGGCATAACCGGCTCCATTTCCGATTCCATCCATAAATGAAGGCCAGGGTTTATTTCCCATTGCAAAAGCTTCCAGTCGTCCCATAATGATACAGTTGGTAATGATCAAACCCACGAATACCGAAAGCTGTTTACTTACTTCATAGGCAAAAGCTTTTAATATCTGGTCGACCAAGATTACCAATGCGGCAATTACGACCAGTTGAACTATGATCCTGATCCTTGGGGCGATGGTATTTCTCAACAATGAAATGATAACATTCGCAAAGGCAAGCACAGCTATCACTGAAATGGACATTACTACTGCCGGCTCCAGTTTTACCGTTACCGCCAGGGCCGAACAAATACCCAGTACCTGAACAGTAATGGGATTTTCCCTGTTTAGTGGAACGGCAAGAAGTTTTTTATTCTTGGCCGAAAACAAAGGTTCCTTGGGACTTACTTCTGCACTCATGAGTTATTGTGATTTTTAATGTATTCAATATAATTTTCTAAACAATCTTTGATCATGGCATCTACGCCATTGCTTGTGATTGTCCCTCCCGATATGGCATCCACACCGTGAATTTGCTTATCCGGAGGACGTGTTTTGACACCGCCTTTCACCACTGCAATGGAAACGAAATTACCATTATCGTCGAACAATTTCTTTCCGATGAATTGATCCTGAAATGGTTTGTAGGCTATCTCAGCGCCCAAACCCGGTGTTTCTCCCTTGTGGTCAAAAGTCACCCCGAAAATTGTATTGAAATCTGCTTCCAGTGCAATGTTTCCCCAGATGGGACCCCATAATCCTTTGCCCAGCATGGGAATAACATAATATTTATTCCCATCCTTTTCACAAACATACAGCGGAAAGGCAGGTTCAACATCTGATTTGCCTGCTTTCAACTCATCCAGTTTGTGCTGCTCCTCTTTCAGGTTAATCTCAAACGGTCGAATATCACCCTGAACCAACTTACCTCCTTCATAAACGCTGATCAATTCTCCCTTGGAATTGATGGCTTCTTCACGGATGACATACTGATCATACAATTTTTCGGCTTCCGATTTTTCACCTGAAACCTGAACCGATTTCAGGATATCCATCATCTTTTCGGTGCGGATATTCTTTTCCTGAAATGGTTTCAACAGGCTTGAAGCAGATGACAACACCGCCGCTACGATGATGACCATCACCGAAGAATAAATGAAAATGTATCTGTTAGTAAACATTATTGTTCTGTTTTTAATTTCTTTATGCCGCTTTAATTTTAACTCTTTTTAACCGCCTTTTAATATTTGACTGTATGATATAATGGTCAATAAGCGGTGCAAATACATTCATCAGCAGGATGGCAAGCATCATTCCTTCAGGATATGCCGGATTTGCTACCCTGATAATTACCGCCAATACACCGATGAGGAATCCGTAAATATATTTTCCCATTCCGGTTTGAGAGGCTGTAACCGGATCGGTAGCCATAAATACTGCTCCGAAAGCAAAACCACCTATCACCAGGTGATAATAGGCCGGCATCGCCATGTAATCATTTATGGCAAACAGGTTAAATATCCATCCCATGACCAGTCCGCCGGCGACCGTCGAAATCATGATCCTCCAGCTTCCAATTCCTGTTGCGATTAAAAATATGGCTCCAATTAAAATGGCAAGGGTGGAAGTTTCTCCAACCGAACCTGGAATGAACCCATAAAACATGTCGGAAAACGAAGGAAGCTTATCCACATCACCAACCAATAAATGGCCCAATGGCGTGGCACCTGAAAAGGCATCGGCTTTTTCTGCAATCCAAACTTTATCTCCCGACATCTCAGCCGGATATGCAAAAAACAGGAACGCCCTTGCAGTCAATGCAGGATTCAGGATATTCATCCCCGTTCCACCGAAAACCTCCTTACCAATGATCACTGCAAACACAACTGATAATGCGAGCATCCACAAGGGAATATCGGGTGGGACAATCAGCGGGATCAGAAAACCTGTAACCAGGTATCCCTCGTTCACTTCATGCCCGCGAATCTGTGCAAAAATAAATTCAATCCCCAACCCTACAACATAGGAAACGATGATCAATGGTAAGACTTTCAAAAATCCGTACCAGAATTGATCCCAAAAACCCGCCGTTTCTCCCAGTGATATGAAATGCTGGAATCCGACATTCCACATACCGAAAAGTAAAGCCGGGATCAATGCGATCACAACTACGATCATGGTACGTTTCATATCCAGTGTATCTCGGATATGACTTCCCCTGAAAGTTACCGTTTTTGGAACATACAGGAAAGTCTCAAAGGCATCAAAGGTGGAATGAAACTTTTCTAATTTCCCCCCCTTCTCGAACTGAGGTTTGATTTTATCAATATAATTTCTTAACGCCTTCATTTATATTTGTTAAATGTTATTTGTTATCAGTTAAAATTCATTTCCTTTGCAAGCTATGACATTTCCTTCAGCATCAGGTCAAGTCCTTCACGCACTATAGATTGCATTTCCGTTTTGGAAGCATCGACAAATTCACAAAGTGCAAAATCTTCTTCATCAACTTCATAAATACCAAGTTGTTCCATTAAGTCAATATCTTTCACCATAATTGCTTTTAACAACTGCATGGGATAAATATCCATTGGAAGTACTTTTTCATATTGCCCGGTTAACACAAAAGCCCTGTGAGCGCCATTCATATTGGTATCCAGAGCATATTTTTTGGAAGGGTTCAACCACGAAAAGAAAGTCTTTGAATAACTGAATTTATTGAATCTTGGCATGGCCCAGCCCAAAAATTCATGGTAATCTCCTTCAGGGATAACGGTAAGTTGCTGGTCGTAAAACCCGAGGTAACCCACTTTATCAATTTTGGTTCCGGTCAATACGTTGCCACTGATGTACCTTACATTGGCCGAATTTGTATTGTCCTTCACGAGGGGCAATATGGATGTTCCCGTAATAACTTTGAAATATTGCGGATTTTTAATTTCAGACCCACAAACGGAAATGATCCTGGATGCGTCATATATTCCTTCCCTGAACAATTTACCGATGATAATCACAGCCTGAGGATTCAGATACCAAATAATATCTCCTTTATTGATCGGATCGACATGGTGGATCTGTACACCTACATTCCCAACAGGATGAGGCCCGGCAAAACGGTTTATCTGAACACCCCGGGCTTCCAGAAATGCCCTGGATTTGGTTTGACCTTCTCTGACATTCAGGTGAACCTTGCCCGATGTAAGCATGGTTAGTGCATCCAGCCCAATTTGGAAAGCCTGAACGTCATTTTCGACAATGAAATCGTAGTCGGGTGCCAATGGCGCCGAATCAAATGCTGAAATAAAAATGGCTTTAGGGGTATTTTCAGGGTCAGCAATAATGGAATAAGGCCTTTGGCGGAAATAAGCCCACACACCACTTTTCAAAAGCTTCTCCAATATCTGCTCCCGGCTCATACTTTTCGGGTCGCCCTTACCGAAGGATTCATATTCCATTTTCCCGTCGGAGTCGATCCTGATCTCCAGCATCTTTCGTTTCGCTCCGCGATGTATTTCTGTTACTTTCCCGCTCACCGGTGAGGTAAAAATGATGTTGTCGCGATATTTGTGGAAAAATACCGGTGTGCCGGCTTTTACCAGGTCTCCCTCTTTCACAAAAGTCTTTGGAAATACACCCATAAAATCCGGTGGTTTTAAAGCAAATTTATCAGTAGATATGGCGGTCACTTTTTTTTCGGGTTCCCCCGTTAGCTTGATATCCAGCCCTCTTCTGATCCTATGAACTTCTGACATGTTGTTTATTATATCGTTGGATTATATTAATGAAATTTAGATATAAAATTTTAGGTCGCTAAATTAAAAAATCTTGTGAAACTATATATATCAATTTATTGATATTTATCAGTTTTGGGCTTGAGTCAGAACATATTTAGGCGGTTTCAATTTACCTCTTATCTTATAATTAATTTATTTTCACTGTTTTAGAACTTATAAAAATGGATTCCATTGCTTATTTATAATGATTTCGAATAACATTACTGCTTTTTTATCCGGATTACCCAAATCAACTATCTTTGCTTCATCTTCATTCATATATACGATGGAAGAAATCAGAAAAAAAATACAAACACTTGCCGAGGCTTACTTTGACGAAATCGTTTCCTTACGGCGAAAAATTCACGCCAACCCTGAACTGGCTTATGATGAACATGAAACGGCAAAACTGGTAATCGGGTTTTTACGCGAAAATCAAATTAAATTCAAGGAGAAAGTGGCCAAGACGGGTGTTGTAGGTTGGATTAACGATTCAGGCAAAAATGTTAAAAATATTGCGCTTAGAGCCGACATGGATGCCCTGCCGATTTTTGAAAAGACGGAGGTGGATTATATTTCAAAAACCCCGGGAAAAATGCACGCCTGCGGACATGATGTCCATACCGCATCATTACTGGGGGCTGCAAAAATCCTGAATCAATTAAAGAAAGACCTGAATGGTTCGGTAAAATTGATATTCCAGCCATCAGAAGAAAAATACCCGGGCGGTGCAAAAGCCATGATCGCGGAGGGTGTGCTCGAAAATCCAAAAACCGGCTACATCTTTGGTCAACATGTGTTCCCCGAACTGGAATCCGGTAAAGTGGGGATGAAAAGCGGTAAATACATGGCTTCGACCGATGAAGTATTTCTGACAGTCAAAGGACGCGGAGGCCATGGTGCCATCCCACATAAAAATGTGGACCCGGTACTGATCGCCTCATATATTGTCATTGCCCTGCAGCAGATCGTCAGCCGGAATTCCAACCCTGCCATGCCGACTGTTTTGTCATTCGGCAGATTCATTGCCGATGGCCAAACGAATATCATTCCGGATGCAGTAAAGATTTCCGGTATCATTCGCACCTTCGATGAAAACTGGCGTGCCGAAATAAAAACCCGGATCAGAAAAATTGCAAAATCAGTGGCTGAAGGCATGGGAGGCGAATGCGATGTTTTTATCGACCAGGGTTATCCTTTCCTGGTCAATGATCCCGGTCTGACTGAAGAAACCCGGCAATTTGCCATTGAATATCTCGGTGCAGAAAATGTAGTTGAACTGGAACTCCGCACAACTGCCGAGGATTTTGCCTATTTCAGCCAGCACGTACCGGGATGTTTTTACCGGCTTGGAACCAGGAATGAAGCAAAAGGAATTGTTGCGAACCTTCATACTGCGACCTTTGATGTGGATGAATCGAGTATAAAAACCGGCATGGGACTGATGGCCTGGATCGCCTTCCGGAAATTATTGAACGGATGATTGTATTAAACCAATTAGTTTAAAAGTGAGCCATTACCTGGAACTAAATACATTCCTGATTATTATCTTTTTTGTTATCAGTGGATTTCTTAACTCACAGGAATCAGATACTTTAAATAGCAAACTTGAACCCAATAAAATCTTCATGCCAAACATCAAAACGGTTCAACTCTATCGTGATGGCTGGGAAATGTCGCCTCCCCTTATCAAATTCAACACCGCAGAAAAACTGAAATTATCCTTCGATGACCTGGATGGTGACCGGAAAGTTTATATGTATACCATCGTCCATTGCAACCCTGAGTGGGAGCCCGAGGATCTTGAAAATTACCAATATATTGACGGGTACTATGAAGATTACATTACTGATTATTGGTTTTCGATGAATACCATTCAACCTTACACACATTATGAATTGATCTTTCCGACCCAGGACCTGGCCCCTGCCATTTCGGGAAATTATATTCTTAAGGTTTTTATTGAAAATCCTGACAGCATCTGTTTTACACGGCAATTTATGGTGGTGGATCAAAAAGTAAAGTTCGAAGCCAAAGTAAAGCAAGCCACCCAACTTGACGACCGTAAAACCAGCCAGGAGATAGATTTTGAAGTGATTGCGAACCAATACCGGATCATCAATCCGTACCGCGATTTAAATGTCGTCATCCGTCAAAATGGAAGGTGGGACAATGCCATTTCCAACCTCAAACCCAAAATGGTGATCGGCGATAAACTCGATTTCAATTACGACCGGGAAAATGTTTTCAGGGGTGGGAATGAATTCAGAAATATCGATTTTAAGAGCCTGACCTACTATACGGAAAATGTGATAAAAATTGATTATACCGGAGAAGGATACCAGGTATTTGTGCGAGAGGGTGAAAAACGAACTTTCCAGGTTTACAAAACAGAGTCAGACATCAATGGCCGCTTTATAGTTAAAACAGAGGACCGCACCCAAACGGCTACCGAGGCCGAATATGTTTATACCCATTTTTTCCTTGCTTATCCGGTTCCCCTGATCGATGGGGATATTTACATCATGGGTGAGCTGACCAACTGGAATTTCAATGAGCAAAACAAAATGACGTACAACTTCAAACGAAAGGGGTACGAAAAAACATTGTATTTAAAACAGGGATTTTACGATTATGCTTATATCTTGCTGAACCATGGGGAAAAAGTTGCGGATGAATCGTTTATCGAAGGAAGCCATTGGGAAACGGAAAATGATTATACTATTTATATATATAATCGAAACGTTTCCCTGGATTACGATGAATTGATCGGTGTCCATCATCTAAATTCTCTCACCGACCGGTAGTTGAAACGGAAATAATTTTTTTGCTATTGCAGTTTTTTGACTATATTTGAACCTTCTGCGCTCTAAAAATTATTTGATAACAAATTTAAATGCGGAATATGATGGCAGACTTATTTTCGAAACTAAAAGATGCTCGTAAAAGGATTGAGGATGCAAAAAAAAGGCTCAATGACATCATTGTGGAAACCAGTGTGGAAAACGGGGCTATAAAAGTAAAGGCCAATGCCAACAAAGTGATCACATCCATCGACATTACACAGGAATTTTATGACAAAGCCGATAAAGAGGCCCTGGAAGATATGTTGCTTTCAGCTATTAATATTGCACTCGAAGAAGCAGCGCAAAAAGGGGAGATCGAAATGAAGGAAATTACCCGCGACATGTTACCCAATTTCCCGGGTCTGGTTTAAATTTTAACTCTAAAATCAGCTGTAAACGCCCTATCATTTTGAAAAATTCATTTCGAACTTATTGGATTAAATATTTTGATTACAAAATCGGGCTGGCCGGTGGCCTGGTGATGGGCGTCATCGTTTTTTTTATCAATTTCCACGCAACCTCCGATCCGTTTGATTCAACGATTGCCGCCATAAAACAAGGCATTTATACTTTCCTATTCGGTGGTTGGATCATGAAACTTTGCGAAATACTGGCCATTAAAATAAATCAACAATTCATGGCCGTTTTCCTGGCGATGTTGATTCCTTCTTTTATTTCTTTATTGTTAACATTTGGCGTTCACAGTATGCGGGGAACACCACGGCCTGTTGAATCTACTATTCCAACAGCCATCTTTGTTATACCGTCAACTTTGGTTTGGGGGATTATTAAACGTAAAAAAAATCCCGGTTAAACCGGGATTTATATTTGAAAATAAATCGAGCTACAATTTTACCCACACTTCGAATACCCGCACTCTTTACATACCAGACATCCCTCTTTGTACATCAGGCTGCCTTCGGTATGGCACTCGGGACAGGAGCTTTTGGCATCCAGGGTGCCATCCGGAATGAATTTTTTCAATGCTCTTACAACGCCGTTTTTCCAGGTATTGATGGATTCGTTATCAAAAGTGAGATTATCCACCAGGTTAATCGCATAAGGCAACGGCATTCCGTGGCGCAAAATCCCAGATATCAGTTTGGCATAATTCCAGAACTCTTTATTGAACGACCTTGACAATGCCGGAACATTGATCCTGTATCCGGCCTTATCAACAAATTCAAAATCATACCTGCTTCTGTCGTTTTCGTCTTTGGTTTTGATGACCCAACCTTCGTTTACCCAGGGTGGGAGATAAAATTCGTCAGCCTTACCGGTAAAAATCTCATAAGGTTTTTTATCCATCAGGCCAACAACGGCTATCCATTTTTCATAGTCATTCTGGAACCTCACGATCTCAGCGTCCAGGTTTCTGGGACGTTTTGGGGCCTTGGTTTCTTTAAATACCGTCTTTTCCTCTGCTTTATTTTCGTTGCTGATCAATACACCGTCGCGCGAGCCGTCACGGTAAATGGTCATTCCTTTGCAACCGCTTTCCCAGGCAGTCATGTAAACCTTGCTCACCAGATCTTCGGTTGCATCCTTGGGCAGGTTTACAGTGACGCTGATGGAATGATCGACCCATTTTTGAACCTCACCCTGCATCCTTACTTTTTCTACCCAATCCACATCGTTGGAAGTAGCTTTGTAATAAGGCGACTTTTTAATAATGGGTTGTAATTGTTCATCGGTGTAGGTCTTCACTACTTCAAAATCGTAACCGTTTACCTTTAACCATTCCAGGAATTTCGGGTGAAATACGTTATATTCTTCCCAGGCATCACCCACATCATCAACAAATGAAATATTTACATCTTTATCGTTAGGATTTACTTTTCGTCTTCTTCTGTAAGAAATGAGGTAAACAGGTTCTATTCCTGAAGTTGTCTGGGTGCAAATACTCACACTGCCTGTTGGTGCTATCGTTAGCATGGCAATGTTTCGGCGGCCAACCCGCTGCATTTTTTCATAAACTTTAGGTGCAGATTCCTTGATCCTTTGAATGAATGGATTATTTTTCTCTTTCTCAATATCAAAAATCGTGAAAGGTCCTCTGTGTTCAGCCAGGTCAACTGAAGAGCGATATGCTTCTATAGCGAGTAATTTGTGTACCTCTACAGAAAAATCAGTGGCTTCCTTAGTGCCATAGCGGCTTCCGAGCGCGGCGACCATGTCACCTTCGGCAGTGATGCCGATACCGGTCCTTCTTCCCTGCAAAGCTTTTTCCCTGATATTTTCCCATAAATTTCTCTCAACTGCCTTTATTTCCTCTTCTTCCGGGTCCGATTTGATTTTTTCAAGGATAGCATCTACCTTTTCAATTTCCAGGTCGATGATGTCATCCATGATCCGTTGAGCATAGTGTACATGCCTGGTAAACAGCTCAGAATTAAAACTTGCGTTTTCCGTGAAAGGCTCATCCACGTAGCTGTAAAGGTTGATGGCAAGCAACCTGCAGCTATCGTAAGGGCACAAGGGAATTTCCCCGCACGGATTGGTTGAAACGGTTTTGAATCCCAGGTCGGAATAGCAATCGGGAACTGCTTCACGCGAAATGGTATCCCAGAATAAAATGCCCGGCTCAGCAGATGACCAGGCGTTATGAATGATCTTTTCCCACAATTTACCGGCTTCAATTTCGCGGGTAAATACGGGGTTGTCCGAATCAATCGGGTATTTTTGAAGGTACGTTTTATTTTCCCTCACCGCTTTCATAAATTCATCATCAATCTTCACGGAAACATTGGCCCCGGTAACTTTACCTTTGGCCATTTTTGCATCGATGAATTTTTCTGAATCGGGATGTTTGATGGATATCGTCAGCATGAGGGCACCTCTGCGGCCATCCTGGGCAACTTCACGGGTTGAATTGGAATAACGCTCCATAAACGGAACAATTCCGGTAGATGTTAAAGCGCTGTTTTTTACAGGGCTTCCTTCCGGCCTGATGTGGCTCAGGTCATGACCAACTCCACCCCTGCGTTTCATCAATTGAACCTGCTCCTGGTCAATTTTCAGGATTCCGCCATAGGAATCTGAATCACCCTTGTTTCCGATTACAAAACAGTTGGATAGCGAAGATATCTGGAAATCATTTCCGATGCCAGCCATGGGGCCGCCTTGTGGAATGATGTATTTGAAATCTTTGAGTAATTGGTAAATTTCTTCCTCCGGAAGCGGATTTGGATATTTTTTTTCGATCCTGACAATTTCGGAAGCCAGCCTGCGGTGCATATCATCGGGGGTTTCCTCGTAAATATTTCCATCACTGTCTTTCAATGCATATTTATTGATCCAAACATTGGCTGCCAGTTCGTCTCCTTTAAAATACCTTGTAGCCTTTTCTCTGACATGCTCAATCGGTAATGGTTTTAGGGCTTTTTTAATGGTTCTGGTATCGGTGGGTGCTTCACGTTCGGTTACAATTTGCCGGTCCTCTTCAGGAGGTAACGGACGCTTGCGTTGGTCAAGCACAGTGTTATATGAATTACCTGTTTCACTGATAGCCTGATCTTTTTCCACGTTAGTAAACAAACTGTCGCTCATTATCTTCTTTTTTTCGGGTGATAAAAATGTATTCTGTTGATTTTGCGAAAGATAGTACTATACCCAACCTTAAATTTTCGCTGAGCCAAGATACGACACTTTGAAAAGGTAATGCAAACCCATTTTTAAACATTAAGTTGTTGAAAAATTCATATATGATTGAATTCAACAATAATAACCCCACATATGTTGATTTATTAACATATTCTTAATAAAAAATTAAGGTTCGCTTTCCTTTTTAACCGATTGTGCCAAACCGTTGTTAATATTGATTTTTAAGGGAAACAAAATTGATTGATCTCCATTTTTCTAGAAAAAAGAAACTATTCTTCCTAATAAATTTCGCAATTTTTTTATTCACAAAATTTATTGATTTTTTCCCCTGCCGGAACAAAACCCAACTGGTCTGCTTTTTTAAAGTCTTCACAATAATTTTTATCCCCCGATTGCAGAAGAACCATACCCCTGAAATAATACGCCGGGCCTACATTCGGATTGAGATCCAGCACTTTGTCAAAATCTTCTTTGGCCCCTATTAAATCTTGTTTATAGTACTTATCCAATCCTCGGTTCAAATAAGCATCCGTGTAATTTGGATTTATTTCAATTGCACGGTTATAACTCTCAATTGCTTTGTTAACTTTTCCCAGCCTCGACCAGGCAATGCCCATGTTTGCATATGATTCAGCGTGATCGGGTTCGATCTCAACGGCTTTTTTAAAATCCCCAATTGCCAGCTCGTTCTGATTTGAATTGAGCCTGGCAAGCCCCCTGTTAAAAACAGCATTCAAATATCCTGGATTCATCTCAAGTGCAGTTGTATAATCATTGATTGCATCTTTGAAATTACCCAGGTTGTACTTGGCTGTTCCCCTGTTCGCATAAATTTCAGGTGTGGCTCCCTGCGTCCTGACTACCCTGTCGAAAAGCCGGATCGCCCCTGAAAAATCACCCGTTTTTAATTTTACATATCCGTAATTGCCCAACAATTTTGGGTCTGAACCATTAGCAGCAATTGCCTTTTCATAATCTTGTAAGGCTTTATCATACACTTTCATATCTGAATAAACCGCTCCACGGTTTGCGTAAGCTTTATAATCATTTTTTCCCAACATGATTGCCTGGTTAAAATCATTCAGTGCACCGTTCAAATTTCCCCGGTTTTTCCTAAGGCCTCCGCGATTGGTATAAGCAACTTCTGCATCAGGATATTTATGAATGATATCGGTATAAAATGATTCATCATCGCCCCAAACAGGAATCCGGTTGAATGTTTGAAGAGAGATAAATAAAACATATGCAATAAAAACAGCTAGTCCGGTTTTCCCGGATAAATTCCTCAACAGTAAAATCCTTTCGATGCCCATGGCTAACAGTAAAAATAAACCGATGGAGGGCAAATAAGCATAACGGTCGGCCATGAGATAGTCACCTGCGGGGACCTCAAATATTTTTAAGAGGAGAAAAATGTTAATTCCAAAAAAAAGCAGGGGAAAGGCCAATTCCTTCTGTTTATTTTTTATCAGTTTATAAAGCAAAATCAGAAATCCTATGGAAAACAAAAGCGTTAAAATAGAATAAAACAAAAATGCTCCTGATATTTCTCCCGGATAAGGATAAAAGCCCGAAAGCCCGATCGGGAACAGCAGTTTGACAATATATAAAATGAAGGCATAACTGCCAAATAAAATCCTTTGTGCAAGGGAGAAATGCTCCTGGCTCAAATCCTGCCCCCAGGAACTTTTTTGGGCAAATACAGCAACCACTCCAAAAATGACGGCAATCAGGAAAAATGGAATCTTTTCGAGGATGATTTTCCGATCCGCCAATTTCCTTCCATAAAAATAATCCACAGCCGGAAGAGTCACTGCCAAAGAGATAGCCATACTTTTGGAAAGGACCGATATCAGGAACAATACAAGCGATACAATATAAAAATGAACCTTTTTCAGTTCCAGATAATTTAAATAGGCAATCAATGAAGCCAGAAAAAACATGACGAAAAGCACATTTTTTCGTTCCGAAGCCCATGCCACCGATTCGACATGTACGGTACCAATTCCAAACAAAAGTGATGTCAGCAGGGCTATTCCGGGGTTTTTTCGCCTGAAAAGGAGATTCACAAACCAGAAAACTAGAAATACATTAATTAAATGTATGACCAGGTTTGTCAAATGGTAAACCTTTGGGTTCAAACCTCCGACCAAATAATCAAAGGACAGGGAAATCAGAGTGATCGGGTGGTAATGGCCGTCGTAATAAATGGTGAAAAGGTGCAGGATATTACTTTGGCTGAAATCATTAATTTTCGGGTTTTCCAGGATATAGCGGTCATCATCCCAGGTTTTCAGGAAATCATTCTGAAACAAGGGGATATAAACCAGAAAAGTGAAAACCACGATGGCAATAAGAAATAACCATTGTTTTTGCTTCGACGCTTGTAAAGATTTATACTCCACCATTAAGAATGCATATTGAAGAGGTCAAAGATAATATGTTCCTTAAAAACCGAGGATGAGGCTGAAATAAAAAAACAGGGGATCCTATCGACACAGGCCTTCTGACCAGTTTTAAGGTCTGAAGGATTTAGGGTACAAGATGCTTCACTTCGTTCAGCATGTCAATCAATTAATGGGCTTATCGTTTATTTTTTTTTGTCATTCTGAGCAGAGCGAAGCAATCCCTATACTTATTTTTTAAGCAAATTGCCTGCCTGTCGCCAGCAGGGGTTAGGCTGGATTTATGAAATATTTTATTTACAAGGGCCGGCGCTCACCCTTCGAGGCTGAGCGCCTCAGGGTGTCCACCGCTTTTGGTACTGTCTTCAAAATGAATGTTCCGTTTTTTTTGTCGCTAGAAGTAATAGCGTCCGAAGGACTCCTTTGGGTAAGAATCTCCTTTAAGTTGCTTGGGGTTGTAGAGACATAGACCTATGAATAATAGATTCATTGATTAAAAATCGAGGCTGAGACTGAAATAAAAAACGGATGGCTGAACTTCCATATCCTCAACTCCCCAGGCCAGGTCGGCCCGGATAAAATAGCCCAGCAAGCGGGTTCTGGCACCAAAACCAAATCCGCCCACAATCGGCTCCTTTTGCACTTTAACGGTAATGTTCAGGGGTGATTGCCGAACAACTCTTGTATACAAATAATTGTCGTCGGAAAAGGGTTGCAGGCCTGTCCACGCCGTTCCCACATCACCAAAGCCCACTACCTGAAAATTGTTTAAGAAATCGGATTTGATCGGATGCTTTGCAAAATACCTGAAAACCGGGAACCGAAGTTCACTGTTGAACACGGCAAAACTATTTCCATTCCTGATATTTTGGTCAAAACCGCGCATATTAGTGGCAAGGGTCTGGTAAGCATAATTTTGTTCCCTGTCGATGGGTGTGTTTTGGTTGAACCGTGGGAACAACCAGTTATCGACACCACCCATGTAATAGATCAGTTTATTGTTTCCCAGGGACGTACTTGTTGCAAAGCGGTTGGCCCAAATAAACACCCGGTGGATACGCTGGTAATTCCTGAAATCGAATCCCAAAACCGCCAGGTTCTGTCCCCTTTGATCGACCAGTTCATAGTATTCGCCGAAAATTTTGAAACGGGTTCCATAATAAAGGTTCAGACCCAAATCCTTGGTGTTATCAAAAATAAACTCACCTTTGGCTCCCACCCAGTTCCTGAATTCATTGGGCCTGGCCAGGTTGAAGGCATCGGTGGAAAGATAAACGCCCATTTCGTTTCGGTAGGAGGCAGTTCCCTTGATGGCCATCACTTCATTGAATGGCCAGCTTGCAACATAAAAAAGTTCATGCGAATAAACCCGGATAATGTTGTTGTAATCTCCATAATTTTCAATGGATTGACGATGGAAGACTATCTCCTTATCCAGCCTTTTCCTGAGGTTGGCATAGCTGAACAGATATTCATTGTTGGACAAATTCAGGTTTAACCTCACCCCTCCTGTGATCCGGTAATCCTCAAGCAGGTCGGTAACGCCGATCTTGAACAATGCATTGAATCCGGGATTGAGAAATATCGGAGAACTTCCGCCTGTGAAGGGTTGGTACATTTGGTTCAGGAACGAAAAATCGATCTGGGTAACAATTTCATTGATAAAATATTCCACGTTGTAATTCAATCTCTTTGGGGGTTCTTCTTTTTCATCCTTTTTCTGGCCGGGCAGCGGAACATCCAACAATGTATATTTCCAGTTTTTATCGGTCGTAATAAAATCCTGCCTCTTAAACTGATAATTGTTTATGTCGATTTTTTCACCCTCTTTTATCGAATCTTCAGAGATAATTTCCTGTAAAGCCTCACTTTGCCGAACAGTAGAAAATCCTCTTTGTTTTTGGGACTTGATCACGCCTTGCTTCAATTCCTCACCTTCACCCTGTTCTTTAACCTGGCCAAACAAATTAACCAGTTCTTCCATGTACAGGGTATTTTCCAATTTAACAGGAATATGAGATTCGGGAGGAACCATGTCATAAACCTGCATCCGGTATTTTTCATCCTTGTATATGATCTGGGCAAATTTGAACGTTTCGGGTACTACATCCTGATCGAGGATATTGCGTGGATAATCGGTTATGGGAAACGACCGGGTATAGTACCTGTAATGGGTAGTTGTATCGATAAAGCTGATGGCACTGTCGAACCTTCCGATGAACCGGTTGTAAATCCCGTTTTTATCACTCAGGTAGGTGATGTAATTATTTTCATATTCCATGGGCTGGATCTCATTGACAAGAGGTGTTTCGGTCACCCTCCGCATCACGTTGTCAGGATTCTTGAAATTATACAGGAACAGGTCATATCGCTTCTGGATTTTACCAGGGTCGTACTCTTCATCAAATCGAATGGTGTCGCTGATCCGGTTGGAACTGAAAATAATTTTACCCGAATTATCGATAAATCTGGGATAAAGGTCATCGTAGTGGTCCTTGGTAATTTGGGTGTACGAGTTCGATCCGATATCATAAACAAAAATATCTGACTGACCTCGCTGAACTGCTGACATGACCAGGCTAAGCCCGTCATCTGAATAAGCCATATCAAGGACTTTTTCGAACTGGAAAAGGATGACCCGCTCAAATTTCTTCTCATCCAGAAGATAATAATACATATAAATTTCTCCTTTCCGCTCGACCAAAATAGCCAGTATCCTTCCTGTGGGATGCCATGCCAGCAATGGATAGGAATAATCAATTTTTTCCTCCAGCCTGAAACCGGCTTTCATCAGCTTCTTTTTCCTGCCGGTGTTCAGATCCTTCATAAATACTTTATATTGCCCTGCCCTGTTATAGGTATAAGCAATTTTATTTCCATCCGGGCTCAACCTCATCCGGTTGTAAACAAAATCTTTCTTTACTTTCTTCAGGACTGACTCTTCCGGGAATTCGCGTGAGTTTTCGAACTGACTGTATCTTTCGCGGTAATAATCCAGGGCTTCTTTTTGAAGATTTTTGAACGAAATTCCCAAAATGTATAAAAATCCGCTTTCGAGCCTCCTGCTTACCTTGGCCATGTATATGATATTGGAAATGGATGACTCTCCGTATTTTTTGGCAATATAGCGCCAAAAGGCGTGGCCTGCATACCTTGCTTCATCACCGGTAAGCTGGTTGAATTTATCAAACCGACCTGATATGATTCCATCCCGAACGTAATTATCAATGGTCGTACTCCAGTCTTCTGAAATCATGGAAACCAGGCCGTTCATATACCAGTCGGGGAAAGGGAAAAGTGATGTATTTTTAATTTGTGAGCCGATGGAGCTTCCATAAAGTAACTGATTGACGATGGATTGAGCGATACCTGCCCGAATTTGTTGGTCAAAATTTTCGTGGCTTCCATCAAAATAGAGAAATACCTTTTTGCCGATGATGTGTGTAACTCCACCGGTATTGTATCTTTCGTTCTGGATCAGGCCTATATTGCTCTGCTTTAGGTCGGTCAGGTTGTTGAAAACGATGAATTGAATTTTATCATCCAGGCCGGTATCCAGTTTGTCTTCTACTTCATCCAGAACCTGTTCGGCGTACTCGGCTGTGTATAGTGCCAATTCCTTCCCACCCAGGTAAAAATAAATATCGTATTTTTCGAATTTGTAAAAAGTCCACAAAAACTCTTTATACTGAACCCGGTTTTTACCGAAATTCATTTGAGAACCATTATAAAACTGGGTAAACGAATCAAAATGAAACGCCATCAAAATCAAGGATAGCAAGAGAAGCCTCCTGACCCATTTACCGATAGCTGATAATCCTTCCCTATGCATATTTTTAAACCGGAGGAAATATAGAAACCAATATGCTAAATTAACATTTATTAAAAGATGATATTGTTTAAAACGCCTGAAAATTACAAAGGTTTAGTGATTTGGGCAAATTTATTTGATTTAAGTACACAGCCAGGATTAAGGTACTAACCCAAAAATCCAAAAACTGAACTCAACTTAGAACTTTGAAACTTTCTAGTCCAGTTTCAACACCGCCAGGAATGCTTGCTGCGGCACTTCTACATTTCCCACCTGCCGCATCCGTTTTTTACCTTTTTTCTGTTTTTCGAGGAGCTTACGTTTCCGGGTGATATCGCCCCCATAACATTTGGCTGTAACATCTTTTCGTAATGCCTTCACCGTTTCACGGGCAATGACCTTGGCACCGATTGCCGCCTGAATGGCCACATCAAATTGTTGCCTGGGGATCAATTCCCTGAGTTTTTCGCACATCCGCCGTCCAAAATTGTAGGCATTATCAATGTGGATCAGGGTTGAAAGGGCATCGACAGGTTCACTATTGAGCAGGATATCAAGCTTGATCAAACGGGCTTCTTTATAACCCGATTGATGATAATCAAAGGAAGCATAACCCTTGGAAATACTTTTCAACTTATCATAAAAATCAAAAACAATTTCACTCAATGGCATTTCAAAAGTGATCTCCACCCGGTCGGTACCAATGTATACCTGGTTTTTCAAAACACCCCGTTTATCGATACACAGTTTCATGATGCTACCCACGTATTCCGACTTGGAAATGATCTGGGCAATGATATAGGGCTCTTCAATATGGCCGATGTATTTCTGATCGGGCATTCCGGAAGGATTATGGACTTCTATGATTTCTCCTTTGTTGGTAATCACATTAAATGATACGTTGGGCACGGTGGTGATCACATCCATATCGAACTCGCGGTCGAGCCGTTCCTGTACGATCTCCATGTGCAACAAGCCTAAAAATCCGCACCGGAAGCCAAATCCAAGTGCGGCAGATGATTCGGGTTCAAAACTCAGGGAGGCATCATTGAGTTGCAGTTTTTCAAGGGAAGCCCGAAGATCTTCATACTCGTCTGCATCGATCGGGTAAATTCCGGCAAAAACCATGGGCTTCACATTTTTGAAACCCTCAATAGCTATGCTGCATGGCCTTTCAACATGGGTGATGGTATCACCGACCTTTACTTCTTTTGAAGTTTTGATACCTGAAATAATATAGCCTACATCTCCTGCGCTCAGGGTTTTCTTTGGTTCCAGTTTCAGTTTCATCACACCGATTTCATCGGCATTGTATTCCTTGCGGGTGGCGACAAACTTAACAAAATCTCCTTTGTTCACCGTGCCGTTCAATATCCTGAAGTAAGCAATAATACCGCGGTAAGAATTAAAAACCGAATCAAATATCAATGCCTGTAGGGGTGCTTCAGGGTCGCCTTTGGGATGGGGAACCTTATGAACGATCGCCTCCAGTATCTTGTCGACACCGAAACCGGTTTTACCGCTGGCTTCAATAATATCTTCCCGTTTGCAACCGATCAGGTCAACGATCTGGTCTTTTACCTCCTCCGGCATAGCAGCTTCCAGGTCCATTTTGTTCAGAACCGGGATGATTTCCAAATCATGTTCAATGGCGAGGTAAAGATTGGAGATGGTTTGTGCCTGTATCCCCTGGGTTGCATCCACAATCAGCAAAGCCCCTTCACATGCAGCAATGGAGCGCGATACTTCGTAAGAAAAATCAACATGCCCGGGAGTATCGATCAGGTTAAGGATGTAATTTTCGTCTTCATGTTCATACTCCATTTGGATGGCATGACTTTTAATGGTAATGCCCCTTTCGCGTTCAAGATCCATGTCGTCCAGCACCTGCTCCTGCATTTCTCGACCTGTTATGGTACCCGTAAATTCCAGGAGCCTGTCGGCCAGGGTACTTTTCCCATGATCGATATGGGCGATAATGCAGAAATTGCGAATATTTTTCAAATGTAAATTTCCCTAAATTGTAAGCCACAAAGATAGAAATAAGTTTAAAATCCCGAAGTGGAATTTATGTGACAAAAGACAGATTTTAAAGGTTTAGGCTAATAATTAGGTTTATTCAATTTTCCAGGTCAACGAAATCAAAATTAGGAAAATAACAAGGCCTTTCAAACAGATACAGGACTTATTGTGTGAAGGGGGTGTTTTTCTGGATGAAAGTTAAAAAATTGAGTATGAAAATAATTTATGGCCATATTGATGTAGCCATTTTCCCTTATTCCTTTTTAATAATGAATGAATTTCATTAAATTCCTTCAATATGTTGAAACAATTTAATAAATTTGCTTCAAAATTATTTAATGAAAACATATATTAACCGTGCAATACGTCAAGTGTTCCTGAATAAACTACAACCCAACAAGGTTTTGGTGCTGCTTGGAGCCAGGCGCGTGGGTAAAACTCTTTTTCTAAAGAATTTATCAGAAAATTTTCTAAATGAACCTTTCATTTTTTTGAATGGTGAAGATTTGTCAACTGCTAATGTCCTGAAAGAGCGGACAGTTGAAAATTATAAAAGACTGGTCGGAAATAATAAGATTCTGATCCTGGATGAAGCACAGAAAGTTCCTGAAATAGGACTGGTATTAAAGTTAATAGTTGACAGTATTGAGGGAATAAAAGTTATTGCGACCGGGTCATCTGTATTTGATATAACTAACAAATTGGGGGAACCCCTCACGGGAAGAAAATACACTTTTTATCTTCATCCGTTTGCCCAGTTGGAATTGTCTGCCTATGAAAATCTGGTCCAGACCAGATCGAATCTTGAAGAACGACTTATCTACGGATCCTACCCGGAAGTATTTTTATTGGAAAGTAATCATGACAAAGCTTCTTATCTGACCGAAATTGTCAATTCCTATTTACTGAAAGATATATTGGAAACTGATGGTTTAAGAAGTTCGGGTAAAATGCTGAATCTGCTTCGTCTAATTGCTTTTCAGGTGGGCAAGGAGGTTTCTCTGGAAGAATTGGGTAACCAGCTTGGGCTAAGCCGGAATACGGTTGAACGTTATCTCGATCTGCTTTCAAAAGTTTTTGTAATTTATAAAATACCCGGTTTCAGCAGAAATCTCAGAAATGAAGTTACCAAAACCAGCCGATGGTATTTTTATGATAATGGCATTTTAAATGTTTTAACGACAAATTTTAATGCCCTGAGCCTGAGAAATGACACGGGCAGTTTATGGGAGAATTATGTGATTTCGGAGCGGCTAAAATACCAGCATTACAACCAAATGTTGGTAAACAACTACTTTTGGCGGACCTACCAGCAACAGGAAATTGATTGGATTGAAGAGCGGAATGGGAAATTACATGCTTATGAAATAAAGTGGAGCAGCCGGAAAAAAACCAAAATCCCTTCTGCATGGGCTAAGGCCTATCCCGAAAGTATTTTTAAGGTAATTGCTCCGGAGAATTATTTGGAGTGGATAACGTGAATGCACAATTGATTAACTTTGGCAAATTC
Source organism: Bacteroidales bacterium (assembly GCA_016933115.1). Taxonomy (GTDB): domain Bacteria; phylum Bacteroidota; class Bacteroidia; order Bacteroidales; family JAADJA01; genus JAADJA01. The sequence goes on from JAFGBL010000082.1 coordinate 35,493, forward strand.
CATCTTATTAAAGTTACAATGTAAGCTAATATACTTAAAGGCATACAAAATTCATTATCCTGTTCATTCACCTTCAAAATGCAATTCTTCCCCTTCCGGTTGATCTTGATAAGGTATTGTTTGTTAATAATAACAGATCCGTTGATCTTCATGAATTTTGTTTATTGTAAGGAGGTTTCAATTCGGACTGCGTTTGCCGTAAAAATAGCCAACCAGCAGGCAGTGCCAAAATTTCAAATTTTTTACAAAAAAAATTGTCATTACAATGACCAAATTTAATCAACTTGTCAGACTTTTCCCTTCACTTCCGGGACGAACCTAAAAGACTGGGTGATTAATTTTCCAGCAAATTGATATATTTTGAAGGAATACAAAACGAAATCCTTTCATCGTTCACCTTGAGGATGCATTTCTTCTCCTTGCGGTTAATCTCAAACAGAAACTGCTTGTTGATGATAATTGACCTGTTGACCTTCATGAATTTTGTTGGCGGAAGGATGGTTTCAATCCGGCCGATATTAATGGTTACTGTTTGTTTTCGATCACCAGTTAAATAGAGGTCGGTGTAGTTACCGTCGGCTTCACAATAAATGATCTCAGCCGGGTTGATGAAGATATAGCCTGTGCGGGTGTTAAATTTCAATTTCCCTTCCTGTAACGCCTGGAGCAAGTTTTCGATCCGGTCGAGGCTGGTAACCGATTTTCTTTCTATTTTGTAGCGATCAAGGGTTTCTTTCAGATCATCAATATCCACCGGTTTTACCAGGTAGTCAAAGGCAGCATGTTTTATGGCTTCGATGGCATATTGGTTATAGGCAGTGACAAATATTATGGTTGGCGTCAACTTATATTCCTTTAATTCCCTGATCAACTCAAAGCCATCCTTTTTTGGCATATCAATGTCCAGGAAGATCATATCCGGACTGGTTTGGCGGATGGTCTTCAATGCACTATCAACATTGCTTTCCTTTGACAATACTTTGATCTCTGAAAAATCGGCCAACAGGTTAGCTATGATATCGCATGCTTCCGGTTCGTCGTCAACAATAATGGCAGTGATCTTTTCCATAAGGCAAATTCAATTTATTCTTCTTTTTCTTTAGTACTGTTAATCAATGGTTTTGTTTCCACCTGAATGAAAAAATATTTTACTACCGATCGACTATTTTCTACTTATAGGTATAGTAATAATTACTTTTGTTCCTCCCGGAATACCATAGCTGTCATATATATCTTCGATTGTTTGTTCTATTTTAATTTTATAAAGTTTAAAATAAAGGTCATAGATGTTGTTCATAATGGCTAATCCTTTGCCTGTGCTGAATCCTTTTAACTCCTGGGCTTGTTTTCGGCCAACTCCATTATCTTCCACCATAATTTGAAGATGATCAGCGATTTGATCAATTGCTATTTTTAATTGCCTGTTTACCTCCAGGTATTTTAACCCGTGTTTCACTGCATTTTCAGCATAATTTTGAATCACCATCTTAGGTACCAGCAATTCCCTGTTTACCTTTGGATCAATGTTGATCGTAAATTCAAATTTGTCCCGGAACCTGATCTTTTCCAGATCAAGATAATTCCTGGTAAAATCAACTTCTTCCTGAAGCGTCCTGGTGATCTTATCGGAAACTTCCAGTGATGCACGCACCAGCTTTGAAAACTTTGTAAAATAGCGATATGCCTTTTCCTTGTTTTCCTTGTAAATCACTGAGCTGATTGAATTGAGGGCATTGAAAGTAAAATGGGGATCCATCTGGCTTTTGATGGTTTTCAATTGCAATTCTGAAATTTGTTTTTCAGTTTCTTCCCTTTTCCGCTTTCTTAATCTTAAAATCCACATTGTAAGAAATATGGTGGTTAGAATAATCGCAATTACCAATAAATTAATTGCCATTTTAAAAGCAAATGTTTGCCAGAACGCAGGAATTATTTCAAACCTGATTTGTGCGGGTTGACGGCTCCAAATTCCGTCAATATTTTGAGCAAGTACCTCAAAGGTATATTTTCCCGGGGCCAGATTGGTATACGAGGCATATCTCTCATTCGATGGAGATGACCAGTTCTCGTCATAACCTGCCAATTTATATTTATAGCTTATCTCTTCCGGGGCATAAAAATGGATGGAATGAAAATTAAACCGGATGTTTTTTAAATAATAGGGTAATTCAAATATGGTATCTGTATTTGCTTGATGTTGAAAAGAGGTCGGGTAATCAGAATACAAACCTGTTGCCAACAGATCAGTAACGACTATTGCAGGAGGTACCGTATCCTGCTCTAATCTGTCAGGATAAAATTTAACCACCCTGTCCGATGCTGCCACCCATATGTTTCCATCCGAGTCTTTTAGAATTCCATTGCGGATGCAATCGAATCCGAGAAATCCATTTGATGCATTCAGAATTTTTACATTTGTTTCTGAATCATTATAGAAAGCTTCAAGGTCAAGAAGGGCAAGCCCTTTGTTTATCCCCATAAAAAGTCGGGAAGAATCAAGTTCAACAAAAGAGGCAACCTGTGAATCAAGGATGTCAGGCCTGATCCTTTTAAATTCTTTATAGTCGAAGAAAAATAACCCGGCCATAGTTCCCAGCCAAAG
>JAFGBL010000015.1 GCA_016933115.1 Bacteroidales bacterium
ATGAAACTAAGTTCATAAAACTTTCTCCTATTCCTTATCAATAAGTAACTTTAAAGCTTTTTACCAACTATTTTTCAGTATTATGCCATTATTTTACGATGAATCTGGAGGTAGCTATTTCTTTTATACCAACAACTTTCAATATGTAAACACCGCTTGACAAGCCTGAAATATCAAGGAAAATCATTTGAGCAACGGGTGAAATATTATGACGAACCTGAATTTTCCCGAACAGATCATACACATGTAGGGTCAAATTTGTCAGGTTCGGATTTTTATTAAAATCAATAAAAATAATATTCTCAGCTGGATTTGGATAAACAGAGATCCGCAAATCGTTTTCTGTAAAGGTATTGACTCCGAAAACCTGTGGGTGTCCGTTTTTAAAAAATCCGATGCCACCGGCATATTCCCCCCTGACCAGTTCCAATTTACCGTCGTTGTTGATGTCAAAGGCAGAAATATTGATGTTCATCCCATTTAGGTACAATGAATCCACCGGATTAAAGGTTCCGGTCAGATTGCCTTCTATATTGTTGAAAAGGTATAACATTCCTTGTTCAGATCCCACATACAGCATGTAATTTCCCACACTGTCCTCCACCATTTGTGGTGCGCTGTAACCGGTACAGCATTCAGGCATCACATCTATTCCACCAAAAAGTCCGTTGGTTGGCTCCTGGCTGAAATCCGGAGATACAGGCGTTCCCGCGTTATGAAAATAGTTGATCGTACCGCTTCGTTCACCCAACAGGAGATCGGGCAATCCGTCACGGTTCACATCTATGATCTGGGGTTTGGCCGACTGTCCGATGTCAATTCCCCAATAATTGGGCTGGCTCAGGGTAAAATCGACCGGATTGCCCGGTCCGGCATCGTTCCTGAAATAGTGCAACATACCCTCTTCATCCCCAATGAGCATATCCTGATCCCCATCATTATCCATATCTCCGAAAGCGGGATAAATGCCATTGAATCCAAAGGTCGATAGATCATCATAATCTCCTGTAATCCAATCAAAGGAAGGATCATTAACGGTTCCGACATTTCTCAGTAATGCCAGTTGGCTTTGATACACTCCCGATTCGATAAAATATCCAAAATTTCCAATGAAAATATCCGACAATCCATCCGCATTTTCATCAAAAAAAACAGCAAATGCACCGGCTCCAACATCAACCATTTCTTCCTGTAGAAAATTTTCCTGCTGAAATGTAAACTCCGGGTCTTCGTCAGATCCGGCATTTCTGTAAAACCAGATGTTATTATGATTTTGTGAGGTGTTGGGATTGTTGGGTGAAACCAATAGGTCCCGGTTTCCATCATTATTGATGTCCAGTAAATAGGCAGCAGGAAAAGTAGTCATATCAACCGGTATTGTACTGGAAGGAAAATTGTATTCCACATCTGTCATGACTGCGCTTAATGGAGTTCCTCCGTTTGTGAGCAACGATAGGGTATTGTAGCTGATATCTCCCAGCGCAAGGTCGGTTACTCCGTCCCCATTGTGATCGAATGCCAGTAGCGTTGATCCCGCATGTTTTTCCGATTTTTCAGGATCCTCCACATTCATATCACAAGTATCATAAAGGATGAGGGTGTTATTGGTTGCATTTTCGGAAAAATATCCCCAACAGGCATTTTTCAGTTCAAACTCCAGGAAGTCGCAATTCCCGTATTTTTCCATCGACATATTTTTAAAATAGGCCACATGGTTGCCCAGGATCTCAAAGCTCAAAATGTCCACATCCCCATCGCCATCCACATCTGTAATGGCGGGCAAATCGGGTGGACTTACATAAATCGGTTCCTGCCCGTTCAATCCTTCACCCGGCAAAATTGACGTTTCCAGGGTAAAGTGATTGCCGTTTTTTTCGGAATATTCATTTTTATAGATTTGTATTCCTGCCGGGACGGAGGAAAAAATATCTTCATGACCATCGCAGTTGTAATCAACCAGCATAACCCAGTTTTGAAGGTGGGGAAATTGATACAGGTATTCAGGAGCATATTTAAAATCGGTATTTCCCGATGTTCCTGTATTCAGGAATGACTTAAAAACTCCATAATAGCTGCGTTCGAACGAGACCAAATCCAGTTTTCCATCCTGATCCAGGTCAATCATTGAAAATTGCGGACTGTTAAATCCTCCGGCCCAGGGGTTTTTAATTACCTCACCATCCACTTTCAATTCATAGGATATTACATGAACAAAGGATAACTGAGATTGCAAAGGGTTGGGTGAAATAAAAATCAGAATCATTATTAGGAGCAAGGTTATTGAACGCGGATGACACAGATTTAAACGATTTGCGCGGATAACTGAAATAATCTTCTGAAATCCGCCTGATCCGCAAAATGTGCGTTCTATTTTACTCGAATGGATCAGCATAATCAGGATTATTGATGAATGTGGTATCGGTAAGCGTCTTCAGGAAAGCGACCAGATATTCCTTCTCTTCATCGGTGAGTTGAACTCCGCCCTGCTCCACCTTCTTCATGAGCGGATCAATAGTGGGTGACCATTGTACGTTATGGCTGTAAAAATTCACCACCTCTTCCAGGGTGGTGAAGCGCCCATCATGCATATATGGAGCAGTAAAAACAAGGTTTCGAAGGGTAGGGGTCTTAAATTTCCCTAAATCATTTTCATTTCCCGTTACTTCAAATAATCCTTTATCTGTAAATTCCGCATCCAACCCATTGTTATGAAAAAGATTATCGGTAAAGAGGATGGTGGTGTGGCAATGAAAACAATCGCCCCGCTCCGTGAAAAAGATTTCAAAACCTTTGTTTTCAGCCAGACTTAATTGCGCTTCTCCACGCAAATACCGGTCCCATTTGGAATTGCTGGAAATCAGGGTTCGCTCGAATTGTGCGATGGCTTTGGTAACCAATGTTGAATCAATGTTTCTCGTTTCGAATGCCTTGAAAAACAAATCAGGATATTCGGGATGAACATTTAGTTTACTCATGGCATTTGGCCAGGATTGATGCATCTCGATGGGATTGGGTACGGGTTCAAGTGCCTGATCTTCCAGGCTGAGGCGGCGTCCATCCCAGAATAATTCAGGCATCCATCCCACATTGATAAGGGCCATGGCATTTCTGGCACCTTCAATCCCGTCAATCCCTACACTGAATTTTTTCCCATTGTCGGTAAATGAAAACCCGGGATTATGGCAGGTGGCGCAAGCTTGCGTATTATCTGCTGATAAAATGGGGTCATAAAAAAGCCTTTTACCCAGTTCAATTCCTTCGACAGTCATTGGATTATCTACCGGTACTTCCATGTCGGGAAATCCTTCAGGTATGTTGAGTTCGTAAGGAGTAGTTTGATAGGATTCTTCCGGGATTTCGGACGGATTTTCTTTTTGACAGGAAAACAGGATAAACATTGCCAAACCAGGTAAAAGTCGGGCACTTGAGATTTGCCATTTTCGGGATTTGGAAACAATATTTAAAACATCCATGCTTTTTAGTAATCTCTCCCAAAATCCTGATCCAATAACCTTTGATATCTCCTGATTTTCGAACAAACCAAATTATTCAATTGATTTTAATGAAAAAACATTTACTCCGTTGGCTTTCAGCATCAGTTGAATTTGCTGATTCCCCATGATACCGGTAATATCATTCAGATCCATTACGTGAGGTGATCCAAACCAATTATTCAGGTTCATTTGAATGGTTATTTTAACTTCATTCCCCGAAGCTGTAAACGATGAATTGGCCAATGTAACTTCAAAATAGTTAGGATTTCCCATGGTTGGTCCCAGATGGCACTGGAAATTTTTAATGGTATCGTTCCGGTTGAACTTACCTTCAAATTTCATGTAATGATAACCTCCGCCCATGGGTATGGGCCATTCCATATTGCTTTCCGGTGGATTGGTATATCTGCCGGTTTTATTTTTGGTTGAGTCTATACCAAAGGTGAATGAGACGGAGCTATAATCCCCGGCCGGAATTTTCACCATTGGTGTGTAATTGATCGTTGAATTTTCTCTTCCATCCACATAGTATTCCTCATCGATTTTTACTTCTGTTCCATCCGATTTGTGAAATGTAAAATCGGAAATAAAATATTTCAATGTCGCTACACTATAAACATTTCCAAAATTATTGGAGTACTTGATGGTGTCGAATACCACCGTTTCCTGTCCAATGGTATGATTTAGGACAATGACGGGCTGCACATCTGCAGGAATTGGATTTACATCATCGTCGTTTTTCGAGCAGGAACTCAGAACAACGACCGTTGCAAAGACCATTAACAAGATGTTAGAAACAGATATTTTATTCATTATGTTGCATTTGGTACTATAACTACAATTAAACGGGATTTTTGTTGAGAAATTGGAAAAAAAACCGATGTATTCACATGCATTCAGTTTCTCCTCAACTGCCGGTCACATTTTTAACTTAGCAATATTGCATTTCAAACAAGTCAATACAATAATATATAAATTGAAAATTGGAGTATTTTTGAACTTGCGATAGTTTAGCAACCGGAAAAATGATACCAAAAAGAATTTTTTACCTCGCTTTTGTATTTCTATTAATTTCAAAACTGGGATATGGCTCAGACAATGATGACCCTGTCTTCCAAATAAATAGCCTCGATGAACCGGCAGAACTCAATAAATTCTGGAAGTACCATCCTGGTGATGATACCCTTTGAGCAAGCCCGGAATTCAATGATCAGGATTGGGATACCCTATCTACACAATTAAATCTTTTGCAGATGGAGGAAGGGAAGTTTAATGGACAATGCTGGTTCAGGCTGCACCTTCAAATAGATTCATCACTGAGGAATACAACTTTTGCACTGTTGATTGATCAGCAGGGAGCTTCAATGATATATTTAAATGGGCAATTGATTCAGACCTATGGAGTTTACGGAGATTCAGTAGGTCAAGAGGTGCCCGGCAATCCTAAAATGTTGCCCGGGTTGATTCAATTCGATAGTAGCCTCAACTATTTATTGGCCGTAAGATATTCCAATTTGAACGCCAATAGAAATTTAAAGGTTTTTCGAGAGGCTGAAGCAGGATTTACACTGACTTTACAGGACCATAAATCTGCCGTTCAAAGTATGTTCGGACAATTGAATGCCACATACCTGATTTTTTTTCTGTTCATGGTATTTCTTGTCCTGAGCCTGGTTCATTTTCTGTTATTTATCTTTTATCGCAAACAAAAGTCTAATCTCTATTACAGCATTTTCATGCTCCTGTTTTCCGGTCTCATTTTTATAACGTTTTTATCAAATGGAATAAGTGAATATCCTCCCTTAAGAACAAAAGCAGGTTTTATTTTATCAATAGCCTTTCCACTTTTTTTTATTCCGATGTCCGGATTTCTGTACAGCCTTTTTATGGATAAAATTCCGAGGATTTTTTGGATCACAATCGGTGTAGCAGTGCTGCTTTCACTTCTTTATTACTTTAATTTATCAATCATTTCAACACTTTATGTTATCTATGTTTTCCTGATCTGGATTGAAATAACGCGGGTTGTGATCAGGGCAATGATCAAAAGATTTGATGGTGCCTGGATCATTGGGATCGGGGTGTTGTTTTTTATCTTTTTCTTTGCATTTGTAATGATCTATATCATCCGATATGGAGATATCAGTTTGAAAGATCAAACGACTTTGACCCTGATTTTTTTTATTTTGTTTCTATGCGCAATTTTAAGCATCCCCATTTCAATGTCGGTATACCTTGCCCGCGATTTTGCCAGGACCAACATCAACCTCGAAAAGCAATTGGAACAGGTGAAAATACTATCGGCCAAAACGTTGGAGCAGGAGCGGGAAAAGAAGCGGATACTGGAGGGTCAAAAAGAGAAACTTGAAATTCTGGTAAAAGAAAGAACAAAAGAACTTGCCGCAGAAAAAGAAAAAACCGAAGGGTTATTGTTGAACACATTGCCATTGAAAGTTGTAAATGAACTAAAGGAAAACGGTAAATCCGAACCGGAGAGTTTTGATGATGTAACGGTTTATTTTTCCGACATTGTCGGTTTCACTTCAATATCTGCATTACTGGAACCAAAAATATTGATCGGGGAGCTAAATGTTATTTTCACTGCATTCGATGATATAATGGAGAAACATGGATGCGAGCGGATCAAAACCATTGGTGATGCTTACCTGGCAGTGAGTGGAATGCCGATACGAAATGAGCATCATGCTGTAAATATGGTCAGGGCTGCACTTGAAATCAGGAAATTTATGGAAGAAAGGAATCGAACTTCAGAAATCAACTGGCAAATCAGGATTGGAATCCATTCAGGCCGTGTGGTGGGAGGTATTGTAGGTGTAAAAAAATACATTTATGATGTTTTTGGTGATACGATCAATACAACTTCCAGGATGGAGAGCAATTCAGAACCTATGCGGATCAATGTTTCCGAAACAACCTATCAGATCCTAAAAGATAAATTCAAGTTCACACAACGTGAGCCGATGGAAATAAAAGGAAAAGGTAAAATGCAGATGTATTTTTTGGAAGGATAAAAATATATCGCCAGGGACATGAAAGAGGAACTAAGTACGATGAGCGTTCTATTGCGGATCGCTAAAGTTACCGGGATACGACACTTTATGGTTTTTAATGAATTCCAAATTTTTAAACAGCAATGCGACACGTACCGTGAAGATGCATTGGCCGCATCGTTGCCATTTGCCGAAATAATTTTTCATAGTTATAACCGCTCAGCAAATCATTAAATACATCCGAAACATGATTGATTTCAGTGGCTTTGTGAGCATTGGCGCCAGCAAAAGCAAATCCTTCGTCCATATTTCCCCGTGCAGAATTGAACAGTGCTTTGGCAATACAAAACGGTGCTTTCCTGAAATCGCAGGATGACAAACATTTCCATGGACACTTAAATGGTTTGGCCTCCCCGTCCATGATTTGCTGAACAAACTGGTTCATGACCACCCTCCCAGGCAGACCTACCGGGCTTTCGATGATGACAATATCCTCTTTCCGGGCAGCAATATAACTTTCTTTATAGGCAAGTGATGCATCGCATTCATGCGTGGTAACAAACCGGGTTCCAACCTTGACGGCACTGGCTCCAGCCTGCATAATATCATACATATCCTTTCCGGTGGTAATTCCTCCGCCTGCAATTACCGGGATGGATTTTCCGAATGTGAATTCAAACGGTTGGATGGCAGCGACTGTTTCTTCGACAATCAAATGAAGAGGTACCCTGTTTTCTCCCAAATTCTCCTTTTTGAAGCCCAGATGACCACCGGCCATTGGGCCTTCAACCACAACAGCATCGGGAACATTATTATATTTATTAGCCCAGTAACGGAAAATAAGTCCCGCAGCTTTTGCTGATGAAACTTTGGGTACCAGTTTGGTATGATGCCCGTTAAGTCCGGCTTCGCTGATAATTTTAGGAATATTAAGTGGCAGTCCGGCACCAATAAAAAGGATGTCTGTTTTTTCTTCAATAGCTACTTTAATCAGTTCTTCATGATCGGTTAATGCCATCATAATATTTACGCCCAATACACCATCTGTCATATGCCTGGCTTTTCGGATCTCTTTTTGAAGTGCCCGTTTATTGGCCAGGTGAAAATGTTTCATATAATCCGGTTCGAGCATGCCGATGGCTGCTGCCGATATCACACCAACACCCCCTTCATTTGCTACGGCTGATGCTAGTCCTGACAGGGAAACGGCAACACCCATTCCGCCCTGGATGATAGGTACCTTGATCGTAAGATCGCCAATTTTTAAAGATTGCATAAAATGTAGTTATTAAACTCTCCGAAATAGTTAGGAAGAATTTAGTCATTTCTTCCCGACGTTTCAGTATTAAACGTCAAAATTAGGGAGACAAACGTATGTACTCACCGAATAGGGCTGAATACCACCGAAATAGTTTTAAATGTCAGTTTTAGGGACGAAAACATCAAATACAGGTGTGGAATGAAATATTCAGGTGTGTTGATCATATCAATTCCTGGAGCTTTTGGGTATAATTCTTTGAAACCGGCACCGGAAAATCGATATTTTCGAAAAACAAACGATACCCCTGTGAACTACCTTCAATTTTTTCGATGTGGTTCACATTAGCCAGATAGGATCGGTGACATTTAAAGATAAATTTACTTTCTTTCAACAGCTCTTCGGCTTTGGTAAGGCTGTTTCTCACCATCTGGCTTTTTACAGCCTGGCCCTCTTTCCAAAATACTTCGATATAATTATTGGCTGAACGGACAAAAAGGATCAGGCTGACCTTGATGGACAAATTGTCCTTTTGGTAATCCGATTCGAAATGAACAAGTTTGTTTGATTTGGATTTGTGTTCTTTTAGTTTTTTATTGAGTTCAACGGCTGATTTCAGATGTGATCGAAGCAAACGGTTCCTGTTGAACACAATCAATACAGAGGTCGGCACAACTGCGATCAGGATCATTTTGATGATCATATCAAATCCAAATTCCATAATGCCAAACGTTTTGTAATATAGAAAATAGCCGAACCCGACAGTGAACATGATCCAGAGTTCCCATAGAATTTCTTTTTTTACATTCCAGGAGGTGCCATGAAAAATTTTTGGGAAAAGGCTGGGAAGGATGAGCAGGTTAAGGCTAAACGACAAAAACGTAATCACTCCCAGCCCAATGGCCAGTAAGTATTTATCACGTGTTGCCATTGCGTCGATATCCAACGGTTGAAATAAAAATAAAAACATAAAAACCCCGACACTGATGAAAAAAATGATCCTGGTATTTTGCTTCAAGTCATCATTGAAGGGGTAGGGTTTATTGAGAAATTCGAGCATTGTCCACCGTGTAAAAATATATGGTAAAATTATAAAAGTTTATGGAGTCGGAAACCATTGATTGAAATAAATCGAAGATAATGTTTCAAATTGTTGATTCTGTGCCGGACTTTTAGTTTTAAAATGCTGAAAGGTAGTACAGGTGTTTGTGTAGTGGGTGGTGTTTACAAAGTAATTTTATAAATATTACCGATTGGTATTATACCAATGGATATAAAAAATTTCTTTCTTATAAAACCCAGGTTATTCAGCCTATCTTCAGCTGACTCTGTGGTTTTATACTTTAGAGCATTACAGTATTACAGTGGATAGCGTAGAGGAGCCACGGACCTGCCGGCAGGGTTAGGAGAGGTTTTCTCTGGGTTTTATACGGTTCCCACGCCTGACTGTACGCGCAGGTCGGATTCTGTAATCAAGCATTTTAGAAATATTTATATGCAAATAAAAGGTTCAAGCAAAATTTCTTTTCAAGAGCTAATTTAACAAATGGCAATTTATAATGAAATAATGAAAATAGAAACCTGAAGGACAAGAGATAAAATCTTCAGAATTTGTGTAATCCATTTTAGCAAGATTCTTTCTTGTTAAATTGCAGCCAAATCTTAACCATAAAAAAATTAATTGGTTCCAGAATGGGGTTAAATTGAAGGAGTCGGTCCAGGGTCAACAATAGTCAAGAAATGATTGACACAAAAACGATATTGCTCTTACATGTATTGCATTTCAAATTCAATAGCGAAAGTGTCAATTCATTCTAAATCAGACACAGGTTTTCTAACTATACTCAATAATTCAAGTTTTTTCTTTCTGGTTAATTCATGGAATGATTTTTCCATTTTCAAATCATCCTCCTGATTTTGAATTTTCTCATAAAAGACAAGTTTCACCGGTCTTCGGGTATAGGTAAAATGTTCGGGATCTATTCCTTCTATATGATTGCTAATACTATTTTCTAAATCCTTCGTTATTTCTGAGTAGAATGAACCGTCCGAACATTGAAGTAGATAAAGGTATTTTTCCATTGGACCGGTAAAGATAAATGATATTTTTAATGTTTTTTTCAAAACTTATTAAGTGTTACAACCCTAGCGGTAATTGCCACATGCAGAGGCAATTATTGATTTTCTTAAAAAATTATACCCCAGGTAAAATGTGGTGATGAAAAAATTCAGGGGACGAAACCCCTTTTCAGGATAAATCCAAAAGGGGACTTAAAACAAAAAACCACCCCAACAGGGATGGTTCAATATCATTTAAAAGCAAACAAACAATAATTGTTCTATTTGGAAGCCTGCAATTTAATATTCAAATCACCATTTTCAGAATCAGCCTTATAATTTTCGATGAGGCTTTTGTTATAGGAAATGTACGATGCAATAATATTGTAATGACCCGGCTTGACTTCACCGAATTCGAATTTGCCATCAAAATCGGTATATGCTTTTATATCGGTGCCATCAAGGCAAACTTCAACACCTGTAAGCGCTTCACCGGTACTAAAATCAACTACCTGTCCGGTAAGTGTTATTGTTGCAGCAGGTGCAGAGGCCGGTACTCCGGATTTTTCACCTTCATTTCCTGCATAGCCAAAGCCCAGGAGGGCTAAGAATATAATTGAAAGAAATATTTTTTTCATTTTGTTCAATTTTGATGGTACAAAAATAGTTTTGCAGTATTAATTCAATTTTAAACTAATATTAATTTATTGTTAATTCTTCTGCTTGAAGGGAAAGTTAATTATTCAATTGTAGTTTCAACCAGTTTTAGCAAACTTAGTGAAAAATCGCGGTGCGATTTAAGCATATTAACCGTTTGTAGCATCAGGTTTTTGGTCTCGGATAATATACCAAGGAACAACATACTGTTGCGGGTTCCAACCTCATTAGACTTAATTCTTTTGACCTGCTTTTTACGGGAATTATCCACCATTTTCAAAATGAGCTGCTGCAATTCAATGATGTTAGGCAATTCAGTATATTGCTGTTTTTTGATCGCATCGTTTACAGCCTGAATAAATTCTTCAGTTTTTTCAGAAATTTCTTTGAATTCTTCAATTTGAACAGGCAATAAGGCTTTATGGTGGTTGTCAACATGCTCGAGGCTGGGTTTTGAAATAAATGTGATGCTATGCGCTATTTCGCGTAAATAGTCCAAAACCTGAACATAGTAAAATCCACTTTCAATGGAGCTATCCTCAAGATGATTAATGATCGCACCGATATTATCCTTTAAATCCTTGGTTTTCAGATTAATTTTTTCAACCTCTTTATATATTCTTCTTAATTTTCTCAGATTCTCATCTGATAATCCTTCAATGGTTTGAATATATATTTCAGCTATTTTGGATAAAATCTGGGTAATATTGGAAGTACAATTTTTTTCAATAGTGGAATTGGTAAGCACAGAAAGTGTTGTAGCTTCTTTTGCGAGGGATTGAACCATTCTTTTTTTATGTAAAGAATGGGTTCTGTAAACGACAAAAGTTGCAAAGGCTATGAGAAAAAAGATCAAAATGAATCCCCCGTAATATATGATAAACCCCATGATGAAAGCACTACTGAAGGCCAGGAAAGCAGTAAAAAACCAGCCCCCGATAACTGAGATCACTCCGGTTATTCGGTAAACAGCACTTTCCCTTCCCCAGGCCCTGTCAGCAAGAGATGTTCCCATCGCTACCATAAAAGTAACATACGTTGTTGACAACGGAAGTTTAAGCGAAGTGGCAAAAGAGATAAGAACACTTGACAATACAAGGGTTACAGAGGCCCTTATCAAGTCAAAAGCAGGTGCTTCGCTTTTCAGGGATTTTTGTTTTTTAATGAATGGCGTCTGGTCAAAACTCTTATCAATCCTTTGTCTGATTTTTTTAGGAAAATGACTTTCAATATTTCGAACAATATTGCTGGTGTTTCTCACCAATGACCTTGAAAAATAAGTTGAACCAAATCGTTCATAACCTTCTTTCTGTCTTCCAAGATCCAGGGATGTTTTAACTACTGATTTGGCCTTTTTAGAGGTCCATAACGTAACAACCATAATGATCCCCGCAATCAAAAGGAAGAATGTCGGGGTTTTTATTTTACCGGCCAATCCGGCCATTAAAAACTCATCAGCCGGTACACCGCTGGCTATGAATGATTTATATGATTCATACCCTGCAAGGGGTACCCCGATGAAATTTACCAGATCGTTGCCTGCAAAAGCCATTGCCAGCGCAAAGGTTCCAACCAAAACGATGAATTTCAGGATATTCATCCTGGTTAATAAAGTGATAACCTGAAGAATGAGAAACCATGCTACAAAACTTACGACAATGATAATAAGGGTTTTTTCCTGAATAAAGGCTTTTATCTCATCCGACATGAATGAGGCGCCACTGGCTCCTTTTACAAGAATAAAATAAGTTATGGAAGTAATGGCCAAACCACCCCAGATTGCCCCGTAGCGTTTTATTTTTTTCTCGTAATCGAATGAAAAAATCAACCGGCTGAAATATTGAATTATTACACCTGTAGTAAAGGCAATCACAACGGAAAGCAGAATTCCTGAAATAATTGCCAGTGCTTTGGCAGTATTGATATATTCATTTATTTGAAGTGCATTTGGATCAGAAATGATTTTTATAACGGAAATGGCAACCGCAGCACCCAGCAATTCAAATACAATGGATACGGTAGTGGAAGTGGGCATTCCAAAAGTATTGAAAAGATCCAGCAGGATAACATCCGTAATCATTACAGCCAGGAAAATAATGATGATCTCAGAAAAGTAGAAGTGTTGCGGATGAAAAATACCTTTCCTTGCCACCTCCATCATACCACTCGAAAATGTTGCACCAACAATGATTCCAAGTGCCGCCACTGCCATAATCAACCTGAAAGAACTGACTTTAGCTCCAATGGCGGAATTCAGGAAATTAACCGCATCATTGCTAACCCCTACTATTAAATCGGAAATTGCTGTCAGAAAAAGAACAATTACAAGGATCAGGTAAATTGTGTTCATCAATCTTATATTAGCATCCTGATAAAAGAGTGCAATATTAATTATTACTTCCTATAATAATTGAATTGCAAATTTAAGTTAACATTAATTTGATCTTAATTTAATGTTAATAAAATTGTGAAAGTTTTCAAGTGCTATGCTCCTTCGAGTTTTTATTTTTATTGAGCTAAAACGAAATAAAATGAACTTTTCCTTTAAATGGATTTCCATTTCGCACTTGATACTTTTATTCAGTGCAATATTCGGCAAATTAAGCTATAGTAGTGATTCTACATTTCGATCAAATCCGGGCAGGGTATACGGTGTGATTTACAGTAACTACCATGCCGGCCTGAACGAAAGTAAAGATGAATCAGGATTTGAAATAAAAAGAGCTTATTTTGGATATCATAAAGATATCAGTAAATACTTCAGCGCCGACATTAAACTCGATATCGGAAGCCCCGAAGACCTTTCCGAATATTCTCTGATTCGCAGGTATGCCTATTTCAAAAATGCGTTGTTGAAATATAAGAACAATGATATCACGGTTAATTTTGGGATCATTGACTTGTTATATTTTAAAATTCATGAACAATACTGGGCTCACCGATACATTGAAAAATCCTTTGGCGACCTCTATCGATTTGGATATACTGCAGATCTCGGAGCCCAAATCATATATGAATGGGCTGACTGGCTTTCAGTTGATTTCACCATCAGCAACGGAGAAGGTTATACAAGTTTACAAAACGATAATACCTTTAAGTCGGCATTTGGAATCACGTTATTTCCGGGGTATAATTTCGTATCCCGGCTTTACTATGATTATTCAAGTAAAAATGCAGAACTTTCAACGGCCTCGGCTTTTATCGGTTATAAAATTGAAGACAAATTGATTTCAGGAGTGGAATATCATTACCGGTTCAACGATGAATACACTGAAAATCAAGATATGTATGGCTATTCTGTATATGCTAGCTGGTATGTGTTTAAGAAATGGCAGTTATTCGGTCGTTTCGATAAAGTATCATCCAACCAGGCAGAAGGCTCGGAAATACCCTGGAATTTAGCAAACGATGGGAGCAAAATAATCAGCGGCGTTGAGTTTTCACCCGTAAAACAAGTCAAGCTTGCCTTGAATTACCAGGACTGGTTTCCCTATGCACAAAATGAACCCAATGAACAGTTTATTTTCCTTAATGTTGAAGTATCATTCTGAAAATGATGAAATTGAAATTAAAAATATCTAGAATAATTCCTGTCGGTTTGTTAACGATTCTGATCGTGACTGTTTCATGTAACAGAAAAAGTGAATATTCTACGGAAACCGGTTATGAAGTGATTACCGACAATGGTGAAGGAACCGGAACAACTACCTGGACACCAGGCAAAAAATACCTGCTCGACGGATTTGTTTTCGTCAATGACGGACAGATACTTACTATTGAGGCAGGTACTGTAATCCGCGCCAGTACCGGGCAGGGTGAAAACGCCAGTGCGTTGATTGTATCGCGTGGAGGGAAAATTATTGCCGAGGGAAATTCTGTTAGTCCGATAGTTTTTACATGTGAGGGAGACGATTTGGAAGGTTCGGTACCGGTTTTTGCAAAAGGTTTGTGGGGCGGGCTGATCATACTGGGAAATGCTCCGCTTAACAACGAAAACAATGAAGCTTATATTGAAGGAATCCCTGTTGCAGAACCCCGTGGAATATTCGGAGGTTGGGATGAAAATGATAATTCCGGAATTTTAAAATATGTTTCCATTCGTCACGGAGGAACAAATATCGGAAGTGAAAATGAGATTAATGGATTGACTTTGGGAGGCGTGGGAAATAATACATTGATCGAATATGTCGAGGTTATTTCAAATTATGATGACGGTATTGAATTATTCGGTGGTTCGGTCAATTGTAAATATATTGTTTCTGCATTTAACGGTGATGATGCTTTCGACTATGATCTCGGATATCACGGCAAAGGCCAGTTTTGGCTGGCTATTCAGGATCCCGCGGAAGGGGACCTGATTATTGAAGGCAGCGGAGGACAGGATCCTGAACTCGGACAACCTTATTCCCTGCCGATAATTTACAATGGTACTTTTATTGGCCGGGGAAATAATATCACCAACCGTACCATCCGGCTCGACAGGTTCGCCGGTGGAATATTTGGCAATTCAATTTTTACAAATCAGCATAGTGGAATTTACATTCAATACATCGAAAACTATAACAATTGTTTTGACCAGTTTCAAAATAGCAATATCCGGATTTTAAATAATATTTTCTGGGATATTGCCGAAAATTTAGCCTATGACATTTTCAACGTTTATGCACAAAATGGTGAGAATATCGAGAACCAGAATGAGCAATTCAAACAATATTTTGTAGATGCTGAAAACACGGTATCAAATCCTGAGGTTGAAATTACATCGGAAACCTATCGTATTCTCCCGCAAGGAAACATCAGTGATAACCTGGCGCCAGAGCCTGATAGCTGGTTCACAAATGTGGATTATAAAGGTGCATTTCTATACGACAATTGGGCCCGGAACTGGTCATTGATACACCAATCGGGTTGGATTGAATAGAAAATTACAACTTATCGAGTTCTACTGTAAAATGCCTGAGGATTGGCGGTTCGCGTAAAATCTTCAATCCCCTTTTGATTTGGTTACGCCTTTCAAAAACGTTGGCAATGGTTGCAGCCACATAATCCATGTGGCTATTGGTATAAACCCTCCTGGGAATCGCAAGGCGAACCATTTCCAATTCAGGATAGCGGTTTTCACGGGTATCCGGATCCCGGTCGGCAAGCAAGGTTCCAATTTCAACGCCTCGTACTCCACCTTCAAGGTAAATTTCCGTTGCCAGTGTTTGTGCTATAAATTCCTCCTTCGGGATTTGAGGAAGGAAATCTTTTGCGTTCAGAAAAATGGCATGGCCACCGAACGGTTCAAGCATGGGAACTCCATGAACCTTTAATTTTTCACCAAGGTAGGCCACCTGCTTGATCCTGGTTTCGAGGTAATCGAACTCGGTTCCTTCCTTTAGGCCCTGTGTCAATGCATTCATATCCCTGCCCGACATACCGCCGTAAGTCACGAAACCTTCAAACATAATATTATAGACACTTGCTTCTTCATACATTTTACGCTCGCCGAAAGCAATAAATCCACCCATATTGACAATGGCATCCTTTTTACTGCTCATGGTCATGGCATCAGCATAGGTGTACATTTCCTTTACGATCTCCTTGATGGTTTTATCCTTGTAATCCTCTTCACGGGTTTTGATGAAATAGGCATTTTCTGCAAAACGGGCCGAATCAAATATAACACGTGTGCCATATTTTTTGGCCATGGCATAAACCTCTTTTAAATTCTGCATCGAAACCGGCTGCCCACCCGAAGTATTACATGTAAGCGTAACCACAATGAAAGGGATTTTTTCGATTGGATTATTTTTCAATACCGTTTCCAGTTTATTGAGGTCGATGTTCCCCTTGAAAGGATGGTATTGTGTCGGATGAAAAGCCTCATCGATCGTGCAGTCGATGGCATGGGCATGGCGAAATTCAATGTGGCCTTTGGTCGTATCGAAATGGGAATTTCCGGGTACCAGGTCACCAGATTTTACCAAAAGTGAAAACAATACATTTTCAGCAGCCCGCCCCTGGTGGGTAGGTAAAAAATCATTGAATCCGAACAATTCCTTTATCACTGCTTTCATTTGGAGGTAAGATGATGCGCCGGCATAACTTTCATCGCCCAGCATCATGGCCGACCATTGTCGGTCGCTCATCGCCCCTGTCCCCGAATCGGTCAGCAAGTCGATATAAACATATTCACTGCGTAAATTGAAAAGATTGTAATAGGCTTCTTTTATCCAGATTTCACGCTCTACACGTGTACTTCTGCGGATGGGTTCCACCATTTTGATCTTGTACGATTCTGCAAAGGGAAGTTCCATAGTATTATGATTTTTGATAAATAAAAATTTGAAAACTGAGAAATGAAGTTGTAAGTCAAATATGTAATCAAAAATCGAATTCGTCCCTGCGCTTGATGTTCAGGTAAAGGTGGGTAATCAGAAACTGTATGAAATATTTTTGCATATCCGGTAATGATCTACCGGACAAATTTATATTTTTTTCGAAATAATGGGAAAAATTTAATCTTTTTTAAAAAACAAAAGCAATTTGATAAATAAAAGTACCTGGATAAAATCAGTTATTGCCTTGACGGGCTCTTGTAAACCGTAATAATTTCGAGTTCGTGGGCATTGAAATATTCAATCGTTTCTTTGATATTCGATGTAAATCCGAGTAAATATCCGCCACCACCCGATCCGCACAATTTCATATTAAATTTACCCGTATCCAAACCTTCTTTCCAGATCGGTTTCAAACGGTCGGGGATCATTTCACTGAAATATTCGTATTGAATTTGCGATAAACTTTTCAGCGAATCAAAAAAATCAATCATTTCTCCATTGATCAGGGAATGAATGCACTGGTTGTTCAATGGTATATATTTATTGGAGATGACATGGAAATAAGCCGGTTGCTGGCAATTTCCCAAAAACAGGTTTACCAGAGGTTCTGTTTTACCCGGAAATCCTGAGTTGACAAGAAAAATGGCTGAATTTTCATCAAATTTCCGCCTTGGAATTTCAACGGTTTCAATTTCCTTTTTCGACCGGATCAGCAAAGGATATTGAACATATGAGTTCAGCGGGTCAATTCCCGAACTTTTCCCATGAAAAAAGGATTCCATGGAGGCAAAAATTTCTTTCAGTTTCAGGGTATCGTGCTTTCCGACCGATCTTCCTCCTTCGATCTTATTACTCACATATTGGTTATACAAAGATGCAACCAATGCGCCGCTGCTTCCCAGCCCATAACCTTGTGGAATGGTAGATTCGAAATATAATCCGTTATCCAGATCGCGTACAAACGCATTAAAATCAAAATTTACATTCAGTTGTCCCGATTCAATCAACTTCTTAAGATAAGCCGAATAAGACTCTAACTGGGCGTTGGAGTTTTTCGCAAAATCGAAATCGGTATATTTGTAATTATTGAATTTATTATCGAAACTCAATTCACCATGGAAATGAGTAAATGGAATGGTTAAAGCCATGGAATCGAATATAATTCCATATTCACCAAATAAAATGATCTTGCCGTAAAATATTTCTTTTCCCTGATTTTCCATTTTATTCAAATAGTTTTTTCCGGGCCTTTGCCCATTTTATCATCAATCCAAAAACCGTTTTCACAAAACTGCTGTAATTCTACAGCAATAAAATTTTTTACCTCATTTTTATTTCTTTCCGAATAAATCAAATGCACATTGGGACCTGCATCCAGCGTGAAAGAAACGTTTATGCCTGTTAGGGTACGGAAAGTCCGAATCCGTTCTATAATATTCCAGGTATTGTCATTAAGCAAGTTATATCCCGGCTGGGAGCTCATCATCAAAGCGTGAAGGCTTAAGGCCTCATTTTCGACAACTTTGACAAAAATAGAATCATCACCAAATTGAAATGACGTAATAATATCGTTCAAATGACTTTTAACCTGATTTTTCCGGGCTTCAGCGTAGGGATGTTCCTGCATCAATCGATGGCCTTTACTGCTGCTCACATTTTTTTCACGACTGCTGGTGATCAAAATAGCATCATACAAATTATTAAACTTTTCATCAATATGCCCTGATATTGGAACAGCAACTTCATCGGATGAATTTTCAAGGGTTGGGGTTTTGCCCCAACAAACATAACCGCTGTAAACCGACCTGGCAGCACTTCCCGAAGCCAGCCTCGACAAAAATGAAGCTTTCTGAAAAAATTCACTTTCGTTTTGAAGCGTACCGAACAAATCCTTTTCGATGGTGCAAATATTCAAAGCCAATGCACTCATGGATGAAGCCGACGATGCAATGCCGGACGAATGAGGAAATGAGTTTTTACTTTCAATATCCAAATTCAAACTATTTAAAAAAGGCATGTAAATTTTGAACCGATTTATAACCTCAAAAATTCTTTTTTCAAATGCCTTATTTTCATCCCCTTCAAATTTGAAATTCAATAGAGGTTCATCTTTGGTCGGGCTGTAGGAAATGGTTGTTTTGGTATATGAATTTTCAAGGCTAAAACTGATCGAAGGATTAATCGGAATTTGAAAATCCTTTTTTCCCCAGTATTTAATCAAAGCAATATTTGAAGGGCTTTTCCAACCTACCTGACGGGTTTCGCCAAAATCGGCAAAACGACTTAGCGATCCTGACTGCAATTTATATTTTACTTCAAATTTCACCTTGTTTAATCAATTCGTCAAAACTAAAAAGTGTATCTATTTTAATCTCGTGTAAATAATTAATTAATTCCTCCTTTGTCCTGTTCCAGGTAAGCATGGCGAAATCTCCGCCCCAGGCTCCCAATGACTTCACTTCTCCATCAAGGTTTTTAAACCGGGTTTCTTTCAGTGTTTTTCTTCTTAAAACAGAAGCTATCAACTGCTCGTGCTCTTTCATGTAAAATTCAAAATCCTTTAATGTTTTTGAAAGGGCCAAATGCCTTGTCAACTCGCTGATCACCCTTGTTTCGACCCGGTAGGGCTTCTTATTTTTGAGGAAAGAATCAATATTCTTTGCCGTGTCCTGTTTCCTGCCCAGGTATACAAAATAAATGCGATCTCTGAAAACAGGCCTGAAAGTAGCCTTCTTAACCGAAAAATTTTTTTTCGAAATCTGAAAGAATACCGGCCCATTCTGCCTTGCCGTAACCACATCATAGCCTGAACCCTCCGATATCGATTTATGTAATTTAAAGGGATCTGTATTTGCCCAGTAAGCTACATTCGATATCAGGCTTGAGCTGCTGCCGAAACCCCACTTTAATTCAAAATCGGAATCGGTTTTAATACTTTTCCTCACTATCGCTTCTGCAAATTGGGGACTCAGATCAACGGCCGCCTTTAAAAGACGCAATACATAATCAGCCTTTTCCCGATCAGAGGAACTAATGATTTCAAAGAGCTTTGTGTTTATATTACATTCGAACCACAATTTACCTTTCTCCAAACTTTTCCATTTCAAAAGATCGATTCCGGGTTCGTCATTTACCTCAAGTGATTGACCGCAATTCAATGGTACAGCAAGAGCACTGGCGCCTTTCAAAATCAAATATTCGCCTGTTATCAGTAGCTTGCCTGAAGAATAAAATTTCATGATCTGCCGGCTAGTACCTCCTTACTTACAAACACAGGATTGCGGAGATTTTTTAAAAAAGCATCTACGGCATTGAAGGATACTTTTTTGTCTTCAAAATATTGTTTTGCCTTATTTTTTTCCAAAATGGATGCACCAAAATTATTCAGGATATTGAGGAGGTGCATCTTCATATGACCCTTTTGAATCCCTTTCGTGACCAGTGATTTGATGGCTCCAAAATTATTTGCCAGGCCAACTGCGGCAGCAATCCGCATCAAATCCCTTCCCGTAGGATTTTCTAAAAGTTCCAGCGAAAGTTTTGCCAAAGGATGTAAACTGGTGAGACCACCAACAGTCCCCAATGAAAGAGGTACTGTTAAGGTATATTTGAACCGGCCGTTTTCAATCGAAACATCAGTCAGGCTGGTATATTTACCGTTCCTCGATGCATAAGCATGACCACAGGCTTCAATTGCCCTAAAATCATTCCCGGTTGCCAGCGCTACCGCATCTATTCCGTTGAATATCCCTTTATTATGGGTAGTTGCCCGGTAGGTATCGATTTGGGCTATTTGCACCGCCTTTTGAAATTTCCAGGCAAACTCTTCGCCTGTCATTTCCCCGTCAATTCCATCCAAATCATCTATATCACACTCAACACTGCATTTAACAACACAGTCAGGAGTATAGTTCGACAGGATAGACATGATCACCTCGCAATGTTTCTCATCTTCCGTAAAATAAGGGCTGTCCATCAAAAAGTCCTTCAATTCGGCAGCAAACTCCTCCAGACAAGAGTTGATAAAATTTGCACCCATGGAATCAACCGTTTCAAAGCTGGCTTTTAGCTGGTAATAATCCGGTATTTCGGAAGTTTTATCCACCAGTTCGATATCGATAATACCGCCACCACGCTGATTCATGTTCCTGGTAATCTCTCTTGTCCTATCCAGCAGTCTCTCTTTCAGGTCGGGCAACAAGGTTTTCAATTTGTCTATATTTCCCTTCCAGATAAAATGAACCTGTCCTATTTTTGAAGTAGAAATGATTTCGGTATGAAATCCACCCTTATCCGACCAAAACTTGGCACTTTTTGAAGCTGCAGCCACCACCGAACTTTCCTCGATTACCATAGGAATGTGGAAAATCTTGCCATCAATTACAAAGTTTGGAGAGATGCCATATGGAAAATAAAAATTGGAGATGGTATTCTCACTGAATTCATCAAATATTTTTTGCTTTTCATCATCATCATGATAAAAGCCCTTTAGTGTGCTTGCTGTTTCTTCCGGATTTTCAAAATGGCTGGATATATATTCCAGTTTCTGGTCTTTAGATAATTTAGAAAATCCACAGATTATTTCTTTGTTTTTCACCGTAATTTTTACTGTTTTTATTCTTAATTAGTTGCGGTGTTATTTTCAGCCCGCAAAGATACAATTTCTTTAACTCTGCCAAATAAACAACGAGATTTATAATTTGTTTAACATATGTTTAAAAATATTAAACATTTTTTTCAATTATCTTATTATCTTTGATCTCGAAAATTTAATTTCAATGATCCAATCCGATGTTTGTATCATAGGTGCCGGGCCTGCCGGTTCAATATGTGCCTTGTTTTTGGACAAGTTCGGAATACCCTGCACCCTTGTTGACAAATCGAAGTTTCCGAGGGATAAAATATGCGGTGACGGGATCAGCGGATGGGTTCTCACGATACTGAAAGAACTGGATCCTCCGATACTCGAAGATCTTTGCAAACAGCCTTTTTTATTGCCTTCTTATGGCATTCGGATCGTTGCTCCAAATTACAACATCCTGGATCTTCCGTTTTTCAATGATCAAATAAATGAAATTCCACCGGGATTTATTAGTAAAAGGATTGATTTTGATAACTATTTAATCAATAAGGTAAAGGAAAAGAGACAAATTCAATTATTAGAAGGAGTAGAAATAGCTTCATATGTAAAGGCTGACGAGGGTATAGAGCTTAGGGCTACCAATGGAGAAATGATCAATTCGCGACTTGTTATTTTCGCCAATGGGGCAAATTCAAAGTTCATGAAAGATCCGGGCCAAATTAATAAGGATAAAAAATTTTTAATGACCGGACTAAAGGTATATTACGAAGGTATTACAGGATTCCACGATAAAAACTATGTGGAATTGCATTTTCTTAAGGATTTCCTTCCCGGGTACTTGTGGATTTTCCCGTTGACAAATGGTTTGGCAAATGTGGGTGTAGGATTGGATCAGAAAAAGATCAGTAAGAAAAAAATTAATCTGAAGGAACGCATGTTGTGGGCGATCGATTCGATTCCATACCTCAAAGACCGCTTCAAAAATGCCAGGATGGTCTCTAAAATCCAGGCTTACAATTTACCTTTGTGGGATGGCCGGAGAAAAATTTCAGGTGACCATTTTATGCTGGCAGGCGATACCGCCAGTCTCATCGATCCGGTAACTGGCGAGGGAATGGGACATGCAGCCATCAGTGGGATGTATGCTGCAGTGCAAGCGCGAAGGTCAATTGAAAACAAAGATTTTTCATCCGGATTTATGCAACAATACGACAATGACATTTTCAACAGGATTGGGAAAGAATTGAAGATCAGCAGTAAAATACCTCAATTTATAAAGTACCCCTGGTTATTTAATTTGATGGTAAACCGGGCACTCAACAGTAAAATCCTTAGGGAAAAATTAACTTTGGCAATGACTGACCTTGAAGTAAGGAAAAAACTTAATGATCCGAAACTCTATTTAAAAGTGATGATAGGGCTTTAAAGATGAACAATGGATTGACAAAAAAGTCTGGGAAAAAACAGCAGGTGCGGTTGATGTTCAACAACATTGCTCACAGGTATGACTTTCTGAACCATTTTTTGTCTCTGGGCATCGACTTTCATTGGAGAAAAAGACTGATCAACCGGATTACGCTACAAAAACCTGAAACCATTTTAGATGTAGCTACCGGTACGGGCGACCTGGCAATTGCAGCCGCAAAACTAAACCCAAATCAAATAACAGGAGTCGATATCGCGGATGACATGTTGGCGATTGGCAGAAAAAAAATAAGTGAAAAGAAACTTGACAATTTGATCACTTTGGTAACGGGGGATTCGGAGAACCTGCAATTCGCCGATTCGGGTTTTGATGTAACCATGGCAGCATTTGGGGTTCGTAATTTCGAAAATCTCGAAAAAGGGCTGTCTGAAATGTACCGGGTTCTGAAAAAGGAAGGTAAAATTTACATTCTTGAATTTTCCAAACCAACCATGTTCCCGGTGAAGCAACTGTATTTCTTCTATTTCAAGTTTATTCTTCCTTTTTTGGGCCGGCTGATTTCAGGTGATAAATCGGCATATTCCTATTTACCTGCGTCGGTTAGTGAATTTCCTGACGGGGAAAAATTCGTACAGGTAATGCAGCAGGTCGGATTCCGGGAAACATCTGTTCAAACCCTTACCTTAGGCATTGTTTCAATTTATGAAGGCAAAAAAATTTAATCAATGAATAAAATCAATCACAATCCAGATAATTTATCGAGAAAAGAAAATGCCGGTTTGATCCTCGATTTTTTTCACCGCCTGATGATGCACCATGCCATGTGGTTTGCCGAAGTCCGTCATCAGTTGGGAAGGGAAAAGGCCTGGAAAATACTGGATGAAGCGTGGGAAAAGAGTTATTCGATCCAGATCAAACGAATGGCGAAAATCCTTGATTTTGAGCTAGAAGATGACATTCCAAAACCATTGATGGAATTGCCGGAAGAGACGATTAAAAAACTCCTTGAAGGAATGGCCGTCAATTGGCTGGCCAATGATGGCGTTTGGTTTCAGGCTGTTGAATTCAGCAGGGGGATGAACGATGCAAAAAGGTGCAACGATTCCTGCTGGGCACAGTTCTCCCCATTCGAAGCCTGGTCGATCAAAAGATTACTGGGCCTCCCGGAAAATCCAGGTTTGGAAGGCTTAAAAACAGCCCTTAATTTCAGGCTTTACGCTTTTATAAACAAACAATCCTTTGCTGAGGAGACGGAAAACAGTTTCGTTTTCAGGATGAACCAATGCCGGGTTCAGGATGCCCGGAAAAGAAAGGGTTTGGATGATTATCCCTGCAAATCAGGCGGGTTGGTTGAGTATACCACTTTTGCAGAAGCGATCGATTCGAGGATCAAAACGGAATGTATTTGTTGCCCACCCGACAAGCATCCTGAAGAATATTACTGTGCTTGGAAATTCTCAATTTAATAAAGATACCCGGAATTATTTAACGATCAAATTGAACTTCGGACCCCTTTTGGCCAAAAAGCAATAAGGAACTACGATGTTTTTGTCTACCATTAAATATTCCAGGTTATTCAGGTTGCACATGGACTCAGGAATATCGAGTAAAACGCCGGCGTAAGCCAGATCAATTTCGATCAAATTTTGTAGTTTGCCCATTTCTTCCGGTAAGCCTTCCATCGAGTTTTTACCAACATAAAGTAACGATAGTGAATAGCAATCGCCGATCGAAGAAGGGAGTGTAACGAGTTGATTGTGCCCGAGGCTGAGTTTGCCGAGGTTTTTCAACAACCCTATGCTGGCCGGGAGTTGGGTCAGGTTGTTGTACTCAAGCTGAAGTTCCACAAGGTTTTCCAATTCTCCAATTTCCCACGGTAACGATTCAAGCTCATTCATATACAGCGTCATGGTTTCAAGCTTTTTCAGTATACCGATCTCTTTGGGCAGGCTCCTGATATCATTCCGGCTTAATGCTAGGCGTTTCAAATTCTTCAAATTTCCTATTTCCGGTGGAATAGAGGTAAGATTATTTTTAAATAAGATCAATTCTTCAAGATTCGTCAGCTGAAAAACTTCTGGTGGAATTTCTGTTAGTTTTTTCTTGCTCAGGTCAAGAACTTTAATCCGGTCTTTGTTGGCCAAAGCTTCGTCCAGATCCCTGTAGCGTTGGGCATAGGAGATTGAACAAGCCACCAGCAATGTTAAAAACAGGATGGATTTTTGTCTTTTCATAATTCATGTTTTTTATTTAAAAACCTTGCAGGTGTTCATGTCGTGCACCTGATTTTTCTGTTGGACTCAAATCGTAACTGTAGTTATAAATGGCATTTTCCCAATCACCGTACATTGCGTTGGGAAGTACGATGAATCGCTTGCCAAATTCGGTTTTCAGCTCATCAGTCATTTCAAATCGCTCCGGTATGGTCTTTTTTTCAAATACATCCGAAAAATCGTTGAGGTTATCCCCGATTAATATTATGATGGCCTGCGTTTCCATAATCTTTTTCCGCCTGGATTCTTTACTCGATTCTTCAGTTTTCATCATTAAATGTTCATTGTCTGCAAAGGGAAAACCAGCCTGTTGAAGGTTATTCAATGTTTGCTGCCTGTATTTTTCCTTGCGATTGGTAACATAATACACCTCAATTTTTTTGGATTCTGCGTATTTCAGGAAATCGAGGGCGCCGGGAACGGGTTTGGCATCGCTTTTATTCATCCATTCATCCCAATAAGCGGGATAGAAAATATTATCCAGAATACATTTGGCCTCATAAGGGCTATTGTCCAAAACCGTTTCATCGATATCGACTACTATTGCCTGCTGCTTCATCAATCCCATAATTTTAAGGCTGTTATCAAGTTGCAGCCTGGCGATATTAAAAGCCTGGTAACACAGGGCACGGTATTCGGCTGCAGTTTGTGTGTATAAAACAGCCATCATCAAATGCTCGTTCGAGTCAACCTCCGCTCCAGGATCCTTTGGCTTGCTTAAAGCGGAGGATTCCTGGCAACTTTGGATCAATGGCAAAACCAATAAAATCAAACCAAATAAAAATAACTTCCTTTTCATTTTTCTATAGATTACAAAAAAGCCGGAAAAATTCCGGCTATAAATTTAATAATTATTCACCAATCTATTTAAAATTCCATCGCAGCCATTCGCTGGTAACTGGCATAACGCCATTTGGCATTTTCCTCTGCG
Organism: Bacteroidales bacterium; assembly: GCA_016933115.1. Lineage (GTDB taxonomy): Bacteria > Bacteroidota > Bacteroidia > Bacteroidales > JAADJA01 > JAADJA01. Next base: position 26,017 of record JAFGBL010000015.1, read on the forward strand.
GCAGCAAAGAGTTCGATAGTTTGAACCGGGAACGATTTTTTCAGCGAAGTATAGCGTACCTCACGGTTCAGGAATTCCTGGAATTTCGACCAATCAGGCTCCTTGGAATCATAGGTAAACGGATTTTTGCCCTCTTTCTCCAATTCGGGGTTAAAGCGATACAAATGCCAGTAACCGCATTCAACGGCCAGTTTTTCCTCTTCCTGGGTTTTACTCATACCAAATCTCAATCCGTGGTTGATACAAGGTGCATAAGCGATCACCAGCGAAGGTCCGGGATATGCTTCTGCTTCGCGGATGGCTTTGAGTGTTTGTGACTGATTGGCGCCCATCGCAATCTGTGCAACATAAACATAGCCGTAAGTCATTGCCATGGCGCCAAGGTCTTTTTTCCTGATCTTCTTTCCGGATGCCGCAAACTTGGCAACAGCACCAACCGGTGTGGATTTGGAAGCCTGTCCTCCTGTATTTGAATAAACTTCTGTGTCCAAAACCAATATATTGATATCATCACCGGATGCTATAACATGATCAAGACCGCCATATCCGATATCATATGCCCAACCATCACCACCAATTACCCAAACCGATTTTTTACTAAAATACTGTTTGAGATTTAATAATTCTTTAGCCATTGGGTCTTTCTCTTTTTCCAGGGCAGAAATAACCCTCATGGATATTTCATCCGATTTTTGGCCGTCGTTGCGGTTGGCAATCCACTCAGCAAATAGTTCCTTTGTTTTTGCAGAAAAATTTCCACTTGCCTGTTCCATTTTACCTGCAACCCGGTTTCTCATTTTATTGACAGCAGTCACCATTCCAAAACCATATTCGGCATTATCCTCAAACAATGAATTAGCCCAGGCCGGTCCTCTACCCGTTTTTTTGCTCGGGCAATAGGGCGTTGAAGGAGCCGAACCACCGTAAATGGATGAACAACCGGTGGCATTGGCAATCATCATGCGTTCACCGAAAAGCTGGGTGACCAGTTTTACATATGAAGTTTCACCACATCCGGCACATGCTCCTGAAAACTCAAATAAAGGTTGCGCGAACTGACTGTTTTTGACTGATTTGTCCTTTTCGACGATATTGTCTTTGTAACTAACAAAACCATCCAGGTAATTCCAAACATCTATTTCTTTTGTCTGTGATTCCAACGGTTTCATGACCAGGGCTTTCTCCTTGGTCGGGCAAACTTCAACACAATTTCCGCATCCGGTACAATCCAGCGGGCTTAACTGCATGCGGTACTGATAACCATCAAAAGTTTTAGGTATTGCTTTAAGGGTTGTTGTTCCATCCGGAAGTCCTTTCATCTCCTTCTCATCAATTAAGAACGGACGAATGCAGGCATGCGGGCAGACATAGGAGCACTGGTTACACTGGATACAATTTTCCGGAATCCATTCCGGAACGTCCACTGCAATACCCCGTTTCTCATAAGCTGTAGTTCCGGCGGGAAATGTTCCGTCTTCCCTGCCAACAAAGGCACTTACCGGCAAACTATCACCCTGTAATCTATTAATCGGGTCAAAAATATTTTTTATGAAATCAGGAACATCCTTGTTTTCTTTACTTGCTTTCGGCTTCAGATTCGACCATTCTCTTGGAACATCCAATTTCTCAACATCGCCTCCACGATCCACGGCAGCGTAGTTCATACTAACGATCATGTCTCCCTTCTTACCATAGGTTTTCTGAATGGCCTTTTTCATGTGTTCTACTGCATCATCATAAGGAATTACTTCAGAAACTTTGAAAAATGCCGATTGCATGATTGTGTTGGTCCTTGAACCAAGTCCGATTTCTTTGGCGATCTTGGTTGCATTGATGATATAGAACTCGATTTCATGATCCGCCATATATTTTTTCATGTGATCGGGAAGGTGATTCATGGTTTCCTCAGCATCCCAGATACTGTTGAGCAGAAAAGTACCACCTTTTTTCAACCCTTTCAACATGTCATATTTTTCCAGATAAGCAGGAACATGGCAGGCAACAAAATCCGGTGTACCGACGAGATATGTGGAATTAATCGGTTTATCGCCGAATCTCAGGTGAGAGACCGTGATCCCTCCTGATTTTTTTGAATCGTATGCAAAGTAACCTTGTGCGTACTTATTGGTGTTGTCTCCAATGATTTTGATGGAGTTTTTATTGGCTCCAACAGTTCCATCGGCTCCCAGTCCATAAAATTTTGCTTCATAAGTACCTTTCGGGGTTACCCGAACCGGATCGAGCAGGGGCAGGGATGAATTTTTAACATCGTCATTGATGCTGATGGTAAACCTGTTTCTGGGTTCTTTTTGCCGCAGGTTTTCAAAAACTGCAATGATATGGGCCGGGGTAGTATCCTTTGAACTCAATCCGTAGCGTCCTCCAACGACATCAGGAGCATTGGGCTTATTGTAAAATAAATCCCTGACATCCAGGTAAAGAGGTTCACCATTTGCTCCAATTTCTTTGGTACGGTCGAGTACGGCAATCTTTTTTACTGATTTCGGGAATACCTTCATAAAATATTTTTCCGAAAACGGCCGGTAGAGATGCACTGCAATCAATCCAACTTTTTCTCCCTTTTCCATGAGATAATCTACTACTTCCTTGATGGTATTGGTCACTGAACCCATGGCAATAATGATGTTTTCAGCATCATTGGCGCCATAATAATCAAACGGATGATATTCACGCCCGGTGATTTTTTTAATTTCCTGCATATAGTCATCAACTATATCGGGAATATCATCATAAAAAATGGAAGCGGCTTCCCTTGACTGGAAATAAATATCCGGGTTCTGGGCTGTACCCCTGGTTACCGGGTGCTCCGGGTTCAAAGCATTATCCCTGAATTTTTGAAGTGCTTCGTAATCCACCAGTTTGGCCAGGTCTTCCATCTGCATTTCTTCAACTTTCTGAATTTCGTGGGAGGTTCTGAAACCATCGAAGAAATGAAGAAACGGAACACGGGTCTTGATGGCTGCCAGGTGTGCAACTCCTGCAATATCCATTATTTCCTGAGCATTGGCAGTAGCAAGCATGGCAAATCCAGCCTGGCGTGTACTCATTACATCACTGTGGTCCCCAAAAATGGACAAAGCCTGTGCCGCTAAACTCCTGGCACTCACGTGAAACACACCCGGAAGCAATTCACCTGAAATTTTATACATATTCGGGATCATCAGCAACAGACCCTGAGAAGCTGTAAATGTGCTGGTCAGAGCACCGGCCTGCAACGAACCGTGAACGGCGCCTGCAGCACCAGCTTCGGATTGCATTTCCTTGACATCTACGGTTTCGCCAAAAATATTTTTTCTTCCGTATGCGGCCCATTGATCGATATATTCAGCCATATCCGATGAAGGAGTGATCGGATAAATACAAGCGACTTCACTGAACATGTAAGCAATGTGAGAAGTGGCAAAGTTGCCCTCGCATGTTACGAATTTTTTCTCTTTAGCCATAATTTTATATTTTTAAAATTCTTAGTATCAATTCATATCGAAAAAAACACCATTTAAGGTGGTGGCGAAATTAATAAATTAAAACAATTTGTATTTAATCGTACCTTATTTAGAATATTTTTAGATAAGCTTTTCAAAAAAAATAAGAACTGAAAAATTTTATACATTTGTCCTTCGCAATTTTGACGCAACATTTATTTGAAATAACTTAATTTACTTACAATTCAAATCCTTATAATATGACCGACCTATCAGTAAATTATATGGGGATCAAGCTTAAAAATCCCATCATCGTAGGTGCATGCAACCTGGTAACCGAAATTGACAACCTGAAAAGAATGGAAGAGGCAGGCGCTGCAGCCATTGTTTACAAATCCCTTTTTGAAGAACAAATCCAACTGGAAAGCCTGCAAATGTCGGAAGAAATGGAAGAATTTACGGAGCGGAATGCAGAAATGATCTCCATGTTTCCCGACGTTGAACATGCCGGGCCAACCGAATACCTGATGGAACTGAAAAAAGCCAGGGATAGTGTCAGTATACCTATGTTCGCCAGCCTGAACGCAATTGAAATGGAAACCTGGGAAGAATATGCAAAAAAAATAGAGGAAGTAGGAGTAGCCGGGATCGAGTTGAACCTATATTATGTTCCATCTGATTTTGAAATTATGGGAAAAGCCATTGTGAGTGAGCAACTCGATATTTTAAGTGCAGTTAGAAAAGCTGTTAAAATTCCAATCGCAGTAAAATTAAGCCCCTATTATACCAACCCGCTTTATGTCATCAAAGAAATGGATAAACTGGGAGTGAATGCATTTGTGCTTTTCAACAGATTATTCCAACCCGAGATCGACATTGACAGGGAAGAGCTCCATTTCCCTTATAACCTCAGCAATTCGGACGACAACCGTTTTCCGTTAAGGGTTGCAGGTATGCTTTATAACAATATCAATGCAAACATCTGTAGCAGCCGAGGGGTTTTTACAGGAGAGGACGTCGTTGCAATGATCCTTGCCGGCGCTGATTGCGTTCAGGTAGTTAGTACCCTCTACCGAAATAAGATAGAACAAATTTCAGCTATTTTGACTGATATAGAGAGATGGATGAACAATAAGGGATATAAAAAGCTGGAAGATTTCAGGGGCAAAATGTCGCGGAAAAATATTCAAGATCCTTTTGCTTACCGTAGGGCACAGTACGTTGATATACTTATGAAGTCGGAACAAATTTTTAAAAAATACCCGACTATCTGAGAAATTCAATAATTGAAATCATGAAATCCCGGGCAGGTTTATTCCGGGATTTTCTTTAAAATGTGTATGCGTATTGAACCAGAATTTTTCTCATTTGTTCAGCCTTAAGCGGTCGCAAGGAATACCACCGGTTCAATAAATTATCTACTATGAGAGAGACTTTGTGGTTTTCCTTAAAGGTCTTGCTAATTCTCAAATCCATGATAAAATTGCCATTGTTATGGTTATAGAAGTAACTCATATAATCGATCGGCTGAATGGTTCCCCCGGTTAACTTTGTATAGTCTTCCAAATCCTGTATGGCTTTGTCAAGATTTTCAATTTTACTGAAATATTTAAGGCTTACACCCGCTGAAATGCTCTTAAAATCAAAGGCAACATCCGCTTTAATGGAATGCAGGAACCGGTATTTCAGGATATTTTTACCCGGATCAATGCTCGTAGTAGTATAACTAAAGGTATTATTAATTCCAGTACTGTAATCTGTCGCAAAAACATAATCCGGTTCAAGTGTTTTGGGCTGAATATAATTATATCCCAACATAGTGGTCATTTGCAGATTTTTGCCCAATTGAGCTTTACCGGTTAGTGAAAAGTCGAACCCGACGATCCTTGATTTTCCCGTATTAAGGAAACGAAATCCGTAAAAAGGCCAGGTAAATGTAGAGTCCCACTTACCGAACAAATATTCGATCGTATTTTCATAATCCTGCTGAAAAACAGCCACATCCACATAACCGAAATAGTTGAGGAATTTAAAGCCCTGCTTTACCCCAATTTCAGCATTTACGCTGCTTTCCGGGGCCAATGACGGATTATCAAATACCCCGAATGAACCGACATCGATTCGAATATATTTTTCGGCGATCGTTGGGTAACGGTAACCCTGTCCGAGAGATAACCGCAGATATGTTTCCTGCAGCAATTTCAACGTCATGCCTGCCCTGAAAACCGGTTTGGTTTCATTTGTAGTATCATTCATGCTGAAATATTCCACTCTGACACCTGCAGTAAAATTAATAACTTTGAAAACGTTGAAGTCAATCTCTGTATAACCGGATAAATTTAACAGGTGATTTTTGGCTGAGCCAGAGCCGGTATACATTCCGGACAAAACATCGCTGTATTGAAAAGTCAACCCTCCGATAAAAGCAAAATTCTTTAAAAAATCGTATTTTCTGTTAAAATTATAATCAGCGAAATAAAGTGTTGAATTAATATTCTGATGATTGGATTGATCATTGTTGTTGTGCAAAACACGGGCTTTGAAAGAATGCGTAATCCCGATCTTTGAATAAAAATTCACAAACGGGTCAAGGTAAAAAGTAAATTGGTCCTGAAGCAGTGCTGCACCGGGATAAGTCCTGTAGAATCCTTCTTCCGAATCGAGCCAGGCCAACACCAGGTTTGATTTATTGTACATGGCATTCCCATTTACCCCATAGTTCAATCCCGTTACTTTCTTCGACCTTTGCCTGATATTGAAATTCAGCCTGAACCGTTTGGTGGCCATCTGAGAATCGGAGAAATTGGTAAGTGTGTCTTCAACCAGCGGTCCTGGTCGCGGAGCACCTATATACCCATGATCGAGCAACACATTCGCTCCGATGGTGATATCCGTGTTATGTGCCATCCGGGTATGAAAATAATCGGCACCCGTAACATAAGGAATCCCGCTCCACCACTTCATTTCTTTGTATTTAGGGGTGGTATAGCTTCCACCATAAACCTTGATCCGGGTAAATGGCTCCAGGTTTGGCCGGGCCGTTCGGATGTAAATGGCACCGCTCAGGGCATTTGCGCCTGATAAAACAGAAGCACAACCCTTAACAACTTCAATTTGTTCGATATTTTCGGTAGGTATCAAATCCCAATAAGGACGGCCGGCATCAGCAGACAAAACCGGCATGTCGTCAATAAATACGGCTACTTTGCTTCCTACGCCAAAGGTAAAACCGCTACCTCCCCTTATTTGCGGTTCGCCGTCAAGAATATTTAATCCCGGTGTATAATCAAGTATGGAGGTAATATTGGTGACATTTTTACTCTGAATTATTCCGGGTTTGATGATTTCCATGGAAGTTGAAATCTCTTCGTACGAGCGGTCGAACCTTCCTACCTTTATCACCACTCCCTGCAATTCACTGGTGTAATTTTCAAGGTAAATCGTTTTTTCAACCGTTTCTCCGGGATTGATATCAACCTCTACCGTATGGGTTTTCATACCGGTGAAGGAAATGATAAATATATGATGTCCCGTTCCCAACTTAATATTAAAATTCCCATCGAGGTTGGTGATATCTCCGATGGTCGGATCACTTTTAGATTTAATATGTGCACCGATCAACGATTCTTTTGTATCCTCAGCTTTTACTGTTCCTTTAAAATTTCCGAAATCCTGCGAAATTGCCTGAATGAAAAATAGGTTCAGCACAATTAAACCAAGTAAAGATTTATATAATAGGTGTCTGATATTTTCAAATAAAAACATAGGCTTTGATCAGGCAAGTTTGAAAGTTAAATTCAAGAAAGATTAATTGAACACCATTTTCCTGCTTATGGAATAATCGGCTGTTATGACCTTAATTATGTATAAGCCAGATAATTCACCGGAAATGGTATTCGTAACCCGACCTGATCGAATTTTTTCCTTCATAAGGATTCGCCCGGTTAAATCAATAATTTCCAAATAAGATTGGTTTTCAAATTCCGGTGGCAGGTTATTTACAATAAACTTGTTGTTAAGCTGAACAATATCAACGTTATTAAGCGGGTTTTCGGCAATAGCCTGCTGTCCGCCAATAATTTCAATGTCATCAAAATAAGCATAGCTTCCAATGACGGGCGTAGTTCCATTTCCAGATGTTAAGATTACCAGCAAGTATTCCGGGGTCCGGTTGTCATAATATTCAAAAGGGAGTACTATCCGGGTCCAGTTTTCAAAAGTACCCCCGATATCCGCCCTGGTATATCCTACCCAGTTTTCGTGATTGCCATTCTGGACTGGTAAAATTCCTTCACCCACATGCAATAAAGCCTGGAATTGCAAGGTATCGCCATCAACCGGAAAAAATTTCATCCAAAAGGCAATACTATCCGGACGGTGTGAATAAGGCAGATACCATTGCGGATCAGATGTATCTGTATAAATATAGGCCAAATCCGTATTGAAATTGGGATGAAAACGGCCATTTGTAATGGTTCCCGGGACCGGTATACCCAGTGCAGATACATTTGACAATTTTACGGAATATTGTCCGTTGTGCGCTTCGGTACTTCTTTCCCATGTAATGGGGGCTATATTTGTATAATCCGGATCATCCGAAGTTTTGAGCGTACTCCAATTGACCGGTTCGATAATATCAGGGCCTAATCCAATTTCTTCCCAATCCTCAAATCCGGGATTTTCAATTTGTTGACTATTTATTATGAGGGAGACGAATATGGATAAAATTATTAGTATCGGTATCTTCTTTATCATAAGTCTGGTATTAGAATCGTTTATTTTCCATTTCCAAAATTACTTTTAAATTTTTTAGGATACAAAATTCTTTTTTCAACGGAAAATTAACATTTGAGCGTCAACTCATCCGACTGAAAATCTTTACTACTTTTGGCGGCGTTTAGTCGACCAAAAATATGAACCCATTTTTTAGTTTTTATGCCTAATAAAAAATCCGGTAAATTTGATTTTCCAATTTCTACGTTGGTTGGCAGCCCATTGCCCAATTTTCTTCATACCACTTCACAGAAAAAAATAGATAAAAAATACCGCTCAAGATATATACTTTCCCTGCTGGCTTCAGCTATCCTCGACCCGTTTGGGAGGGCAGAAAACTTTTTCAATAAAAGTAAAATTAAAAGGCACACTCCGGCAAAATCACCTGTATTTATCATTGGCTATTGGAGAAGCGGCACAACCTATTTACACAACCTGTTGTGCCATGATAAGAGGTTCGTATATGTATCGACCTACCAGGGAATTTTTCCGAACCATACCCTTTGGCATCAATGGTGGCTGAGTGGGATCATTCGTTTGCTGATGCCAGGAGAAAGGCCCGTTGATCATATGAAGCTGGACCTGAATTTTCCACAGGAGGAAGAAATTGCGATGGGGAATTTACAGAAATTAAGTTTCTATAATTTTTTTTATTTCCCCGATCATTTTACTGATTATGTGCAAAAGACCCTCCACTTTGAGAATACCAGTGAGCGTGATATAAAAAAATGGAGTGAAAGCTACCTTAAACTGATGGCCAAAGCAGCCATCAAAACCAGAGGGGAACGGTTCCTTTCAAAATGCCCGGCCAATACATTCCGTATTGAAAAATTGGTTGAAATGTTTCCGGAAGCCAGGTTTATTTATTTGTACAGAAACCCCTATAAGGTTTTATCATCCTTTAATCTTTTCCTTGCGGAAGTGATCAATGGTGTGGGGTTTCAGCAATTCGACCGCAAAAAGCACCTGGAAAATATTTGTGAACTTTATTTGCACATGTTACAAAATTATGAACGCGATAAGCATTTGATTAAGCCTTCCAACCTGCTGGAACTGAAATATGAGGATTTTATTACCCATCCCCTGGATTCCATTGAAGAGATTTACCGGGTTTTCGGTATTGAAGGATTCTCCGAAAGCACGCCGGCTTTTCAACAGCATATCGAACTGCACAAGAATCACTCATCGAGCCAATATAATATTGACCCTGAAATTAAAAGATTTGTTAACGAAAAGCTCACACAACATTTAACTGACAAGGGTTACAAAATACTGGATTAGTCCGGACGTGTAAAGTCTTTCTCTTAGGCAAGCCCGTCGGCATTTTTAAAAATTTTATGGTGACAAAGGGAAAAACTTCAGGACTGAATTATTACTTTTCCGTTCCAAATTTACGGCAACCCTTTTGAAAACCTTTGATAATGGCAGGCTGAAACCCGATTAATGCGAAATGGATTGCCTGGGATTTTGATATTCCTGTTTGGAATTTAATTTTTTCACAATTTCCCTTATCCTTTGGTGGTCGGTAATACTGATTTCATATTCAGGTATTTGCGAAAAACCTCCCATAAATATTCCAGCTTTTCGGAATTTCATTTTACTTTCAACAGGGTTTCTCCCGGTGAGGTGAAATTCCGTGGCTCCAGTACTGTCTCTGATCTGCCTGATGTTGGCCTCATTGATCCCACTTCCGGGCATGATGATGATACGTCCTTTGGCATTTTCCACCAATTTTTTTATGAGATCAATTCCTTCCGGTACTGTATTTTGCTGGCCGGCAGTTAAAATCCGGTGAATACCCAGTCCGATGATTTCTTCCAGTGCCCTGAATGGATCCGGTGTCATATCAAATGCCCGGTGGAACGTAATGTTCAAGGGATTGGCCATATCAACCAAAGTTTTCGTTCGGTCTAAATCAATATTTCCATCGGGCAATAAAATACCAAAAACAACACCATCGGCACCTAATTTTTTACAAACCGCTATATCCTCTTTTATTATCTCAAATTCCAGGTCGGAATAGCAAAAATCTCCGCCACGGGGCCTGATCATGATATTCAGTCCAATGTTTAGTTTTTCCCGGGCCAACCTTATGGCTGCATAACTGGGCGTAGTTCCGCCTTCGTACAAATTATCGCAAAGCTCAACCCGTTTTGCACCCCCTTTCTGGGCTTCTAATGCCGATTGTACATGGGCTGCACACACTTCAATTAAAAGAGGATTCATAAAGAATATAGTGCTTTCATATTGGATAAACTGAAATCTTTTATACTATCTTTTCCTTGAGGTTTTGGGTAAATTTTTGGAGCAGTGTAAGTTTTTCAGCCGGTATTTTTGCATTCTTCATCCAATCTTCAATCTCCGTCAAATTCCACGATATTTCAATCGGTTTTTTCAACAATTCATCTATTCTATTGGCTGTTTCGGTATTATCATGATCCAGCATAATGTTTAAGATACTTTTCATGAAATAAAGCAGGGCCTGATCGTTATCATTTTGGCTGGCTGGCAATGCAAGGGCTTTCTCTATATTTTTATCGGCTTCAGAAAAACGGTTGGTAATGATATAAAGTTCAATAAGACTAACTACATAAGATAGCTCGGAAGACCCAAGGTTCAGTGCCTTTTGATAATCTTCAATGGCTTTTTCAAATTCCCTGTTCAGCGTATATGCCAATCCCCGATTGGTGAGGGCAATTAAATTATCCGGCTGCTTTTCCAGTACTTTTGAATAATCTTCGATGGCATCTTTAAACTTATTGCTATTATGAAATGCGAATCCCCTGTTGCTGTAAGCATCGGTATATCCTGGGTCAAGTTCCAGAACTTTGTTAAAATCCTGAATCGCATTTTCGTAATTTCCAAGAGCATTTTCTGCCCATCCACGGTTATAGATAGCATCAATGTTATCCGGTTTTAATTCAACGACTTTATTATAATCTTCAATGGCTTCCTTATTCAGTCCGAGTTTCGATTTAGACCAACCGCGGTTAAAATATGCATCCGCATAATTCGGATCGATATCGATTACTTTATCAAAATCTTTAATAGCATCCTCAAATTCATCTAACCTGGTTTTGGACCAGCCCCGGTTATAAATGGCATCCGTATAATTCGGCTCAATTTCAATGGCTTTGTCAAAGTCGAGGATCGCACCACTATAATCGCCAATTTCATTTTTCGACCAGCCCCGGTTATAATATGCATCTTTATATTTGGGGTCCAATTCTATTACCTTGTCGAAATCCTTTATAGCTTCTTCACATTTATAAAGTTTTGTTTTTGACCACCCCCGGTTATAGTATGCATCCTTATAATTTGGTGACAATTCGATGGCTTTATTAAAATATTCGATGGCCAAATCAAATTTACCCAATTCATTAAAGGTCCATCCTTTATTATAATGGGCATTGGTATAACTCGGATCAAGTTCAATCGCACGTTCAAAATCCTCCAGCGCTTTTTCGTATTTTTTCAGGTCGATATTAACGCATCCCCTGTTGTAGAAAGCATCGGCATAGTTTTTATCGAATTCAATGGCCTTTGTATAAAATTCATATTGTTTAGCGGGATCTTTTTCGTAATAAGCTTTATTAAACCACTTGTATGCCTCTGTCCTGTCCTCCAATATAACTTTCTCAGCTTCCGTCACATCTTTATTACCCTGGATCTGCTTGCTGTACTTTTTCATGAAGTCTTCCATTTTGGCTTTGCGCTCTTTGGTATCCATTTCCAGGTCGGGTAGTTTTAAACCTGCATTGGTCCACAATTTCATGACCAGGGTTTGGAAGTCTGATACTTCAACAAAAAAACTATTGTCGGTAGAGTTTATCAGGTGTTTCACACGCCAGTTAAGTTTGTCCTCGCCGGTGTTGCACCAAAGCAGGCAGTATTTATGGCTGTTTTTAGCCATTTCCAGCACCTTCATCACGGAATGGTCGGCTCCCCCATAACCAATCACCACCAGGTTCATTGTATTCAGGATTTCGGTGAACTTGGTTTTCATATTAGCCTCCAGGTCGCCAGTTTCCTTTGCTGTGTTTTTGATATTCTCAAACAAATAATCACCATGAAGCTTGATGATATTGGGCCTTTTACTGATGGGTGAAATGTACCGTGCCATTTCATTGTGTGCATAAACCCTCGCCCTGACATTGTAGTAATTTACCAGGGCTTCATTTACAAGGTCATCAAAGTTTGTAGTAAAAACGTTATGAATAATTTCTCCGTCAACGAGACTGGCGAGTAAAATATAATCTCCGGTTGGTTCAGCAACTTCAATCATATTCTCGATGAACATTTGTCTTTCTTTGGGATTCTGGTCATACTCATCGAGCCAAAAACCATAGAGGCTGTCGTTGAACACCTTTTCTGTAAAATCTGCCATGTCAAAATCATCCTCTTCCTCAATCTCATCAGGAATAATTTCCCTGACTTGTTTCTCGGTAAGCCTATTTCTGAATCTTTCTTCTGTAACCTTTACAAATTGGTCATATTCCGCTTTCCGGTCCTCCCTAAATTTTTCGGCTTGTGTGTAATAATCAAGCCAGGTCTTATATTGATCTCTTTTTATTTTGAAGCCATCTGCATGGTTATTTAAAAAAGAGATGGCCCGGCATCTCTCAATCACACCCCAACCGGAAGGAATTCCTGAGTAAATTGAACAACCGGCACCCAGTAAAAAACCAAATTTGGGTTTTCCGGCATGATCCTTTTCAAAAACCCTGTTGAGCAAGTATCCCAGGCTTTTTATTTTGTCGGGTTTTATTTTTAGTTCCATGATTGCAGTTTTGAATTTAGAAATCCTAGTTAATGTGAGGTCGTAAAATTACAAAATAAATTATAGCCATTGTTAATGTATTGCCGGCTTCGGTTAAAAAGACAGATCACTGCATGAAATTCATCTGATAAAAAAGCGGCCTTCACAAGTCGGTCATTCAATTACGATCTCATCTGCAAATATCCATGACGGCTTACCTTCACCCGCATGCCATTCCGGGCAAACACCCCTGTTTTTTGCAACTACTTTTATGTACCTGGTTTTGGTAGAAAAATTTAAGGTAAAGTTCCGGATATTGACTCCCAATTGGTGAGGTGATAATTCATTTTCAATGGTCCCGATTTTCTGAAAATTGACTCCATCATTCGAAACAAAATACCTGACTTCAAGAGGCATAAAGATCCATGCGCCGACATCCTGTAGAAATCCTGTTTCCAGTTTGCTGATGAGCTGAATATGCCCAAGGTCAACAACTGCATCCAGGTCAACGCCTTCATACCCCTGCCAGGCTCCGGTCCTGAAATTCAGTGGGCCGCGAATGAAGTCAATCAGGGCTAAATCTCCGCCTGCCGAATATTGATTGGCATATTTTGAATTTATTTTTATGGAGCGGCCAATGGGAATTTTAAAAAATTCAGCCTTTAGGATATTGCTGGCCGAAAATCCTTCCTTAATGGCAATGGCCTTCAAGGCAGTAGAATTATTCAGAATTATTGGTTCCGCGTATTTGTTTGAATTTTCTGCCGGCTCAGAATCGTCCAGCGTATACCTGATTTCAGCCCCCGGCATAATCGTTCCGAGGGTTACCATTGTGGAATCAATAAAAGTCCGCATGCCTTTCCCCACGTAGGGTACAGGGACGATCAAACGATCATTAATGGCCGAAACCGGGAGATCGCTTTTATTATTTCCCCGGTTTTTGTTTGGCTCAGGCCCCAATTCGAAGATAAGTTCCCCTCCGTTCAAAATATCTTCGTGCCGGATAAATGATTTTGAATATTCTTTTCCATTCAGTTTGGCAGATTGAATGTATATGTTTACCGGGCTGTTATGTCTGGCGCGAATCGTAAATTTGTTACCATTTTCAAGGTTAATTGTCACTTCATCGAATAAAGGACTTCCTACTGCATACAGCTGGTCTCCTGGAGTTACCGGGTAAAATCCCATGGCACTCAACACATACCAGGCCGACATCTGGCCGCAATCTTCGTTGCCACACAACCCATCAGGCCTATCGGTATATAAATCATCCATTATTTGCCTGGCCAGCTTTTGTGTTTTCCAGGGTTGACTCAAATAATCATATAAATAGGCCATATGGTGGCTGGGTTCGTTCCCGTGTGCGTATTGGCCTATTAGTCCGGTGATATCTGACTGGTCGCGGCCTGTTGTTTCAGAACTTTCGGAAAATAATTGATCCAGCCTTTCAATAAGTTTGTCTTCACCGCCCATCATTTTAGCTAGGCCACTGACATCCTGCGGAACAAAAAAACTGTATTGCCACGAATTGGCCTCTGTATAATTGAAGTTTACTTCTTTGGGATCAAACGGTTCGAACCAGCGGCCATTCATTTTGGCCCGCATAAAACCGGTGGAGGGATCAAAAATGTTTTTATAGGATTGGGCCCTCTTAATATATCTATCGTAATCTTCCGTTTTTCCCATCGCTTTTGCCATTATTGCAATGCACCAGTCATCAAAGGCATATTCCAGTGTTTTGGAAACCGACTCTGCCTCATCCTCTGCCGGGATATATCCATATTGCTTGTATGATTTCAGCCCGAAGTGATCCATTTCGGCGCTGTTTTTCATGGCTTCAAAGGCTTTTTCCACGTCATAATCACGGATGCCTTTCATATAAGCATCAGCAATGACCGGGATGGAATGGTATCCGATCATACATTCGGTTTCGTTGGCAGCGAGTTCCCAAACCGGCAGCCGGCCACCATGTTCGTATTGGTTCAGCATGGTTTTGATAAAATCAATGGTTCTTTTTTCCTGGGTAATGGTATACAATGGATGAGCGCCCCTGAAGGTATCCCAAAGTGAAAAAACGGTATAATAGTCGATACCATCGGCGGTGTGGTTCTCAAGATCCATTCCCCGGTATTGTCCGTCGATATCCATGAACAGGTTTGGGACGAGGAAGGCATGATAAAGCGCCGTGTAAAATGTGTTTTTTTGTGCATCGGTTCCTCCCGTAACGATGATTTTATTAAGCTCCTTGTTCCATTCGTCTTTGGCATCTTTTCTCACCCGGTCGAAATCCCAACCGGGAATTTCAGCTTCCAGGTTTTTACGCGCACCTTCAAGGCTTACCGCGGAGATCCCCACTTTCACAAGGACAGGTTCGTCCTTTACGGTTTGAAACCTGAGAAAAGCTTTGATATCTTTTCCTGCAATTTTTTTGTCATCTACTTTTTCACCGCTTTCAGTGATCCCAAATTCTTCAAATGGTTTGGAAAACCTGGCCACAAAATAAACCAGCTGGTCGCTGGCCCATGCGTTGGATCTCCTGTAACCTTCTATCTCCGATTCGTTGACAATATGAATATAGGAATCGATCACTTTATCCCGGTGTTCCAGGTCGATGATGATATTGCTTTCACCTCCTTCGGGAAATAGATATTTATGAAACCCGGCCCTTTTGGTAACCGTAAGTTCCACGGCGATTCCATAGTCATCCAGGATAGTTTTGTAGTATCCGGCTGTTGCTTCTTCGTTTTCATGACTGAAGCGGGAAGCATAACCATTGTCGGGGTCGTCCGCGCCATTTTCCAGTTGAATGGGTCCAACCGTTGGCATGATTAAAATATCACAATAATCGGGTACGCCCGTTCCGCTCAGGTGGGTATGGCTGAACCCGAATACCACGCTGTCGGAGTAATGATAGCCCGAACAACCGTCCCACCCCTCGAGCCGGGTATCAGGGCTGAGTTGAACCATCCCAAATGGATAGGTTGCGCCCGGATAGGTATGGCCATGGGCATCGGTACCGATGAACGGATTTACATAATCTGTTAAATCAGGCGATTCTTTTTTTGTCTGATCCTCATTTTTAAGGTTTGAACAGGCTGAAATTAAAATCGTTAAAAATATTACAGCGGAAAAATAATATTTGTACATAGCAGGAAAAATATATTTAAACACTCACAAATTTGCGGTAAATTTTGAAAATAATGGTTGTAATTCAAATTTTTTTAGAATAATTTTGTTATATGAATATTTTATTTAATTTTGCAGCCCTTAAAAATTAGAATTGGAATGGCAAATCATAAATCAGCATTAAAACGTATCAGGCAGAACGAAAAACGCAAAATGCAAAATCGTTACCACGCAAAGAGTATGCGGAATGCGTTAAAGGATTTCAGAGAATTAAGTGAAAAGAAAGTAGCTGAAGAAAAATTTCCGAAGCTTGTTTCTATGATCGATAAATTGGTTAAGAATAATATTATTCATAAGAATAAAGCAGCGAACCTGAAATCGCAATTATCGAAAAAGGTGAGCGCTCTTTAAGTTTTTTTTTCATGGCTTTTGGGTTTTAGGTCTCTGTCTTTCTGACGGAGGCCTTTTTTTATTTCTGAATTTCTCAAAAAATAATTAATTTCGTCAAAATTCAAAACCAATTATGAATACGGAATCTGACTATTTCCCCATTCGTCAATGGGCCGAGGGCGACCGCCCGCGGGAAAAGCTTTTGTTAAAAGGAAAACAATCACTCAGCGATGCTGAACTGATTGCTATTCTGATGGGCTCGGGTAGCAGAAATGAATCGGCAGTTGACCTGGCAAAACGGATTTTAAAATCGGCCAAAGATAACCTGATCGAACTGACAAAAATGGATGTCAGGGATCTGCAAAAATTCAAAGGTGTGGGCGAAGCCAAGGCAATTTCAATTATTGCAGCACTCGAGCTGGGTAAGCGACGCCGTGGAGCCGAAGCTTTGGAAAAGAAAAAGATTACCAGCAGCAAAGATGTTTTCGAATATTTTTCAGGCATATTCGGAGATTCGAATTACGAAGCCTTTTATATCCTCCTATTGAACAGGGGAAACAAGATCATCAGGGAAGTGCAAATCAGTGAAGGCGGATTTTCGGGCACCGTTGCCGACCCAAAAAAAATATTTAAGATCGCCCTTGAGAATAATGCTACATCGATCATCCTTTGCCATAATCATCCGTCAGGAAATATCCAGCCCAGCGATGCTGACATCAAATTGACACATAAACTCAAAAGTGCCGGGGAGATGCTTGATCTGCAGGTTTTGGATCATATCATCCTGGGAGAGGAAAAATATTATAGTTTTGCGGATGAAGGAACGTTGTAGAGTGGTGCTTGAAGATTAGTGATTAGTGATTGAAGATTGGTGATTGGTGAAAGAAAACCTCACCAATCACTGTTTAATAATTTTTTATGAAAAACATTATTACCATCATTGGAGCGCGGCCGCAGATCATTAAGGCAGCAGCGCTGAGCAGGGCCATCAGGGAAAAATTTTCGGGTGAAATCAAAGAAATTCTTGTCCACACCGGCCAGCATTACGACGAAAATATGTCGGGTGTATTTTTTGAAGAAATGAATATTCCGAAACCAGACTTTAACCTGGGAGTGGGATCTCAAAATCACGGGAAGCAAACTGCCGAGATGATCGAAAAAACTGAAGAACTTCTGATGATCAAAAAGCCTGATTTTGTAATACTTTATGGCGATACCAATTCAACACTTGCAGGATCTGTCGCAGCCTCCAAGCTTCGAATTCCCATCATTCACATCGAAGCTGGATTAAGGTCGTTCAATAAGTCTATGCCCGAGGAAATCAACCGGATAGTTTGTGATCATACATCCACTCTGTTGTTTACTCCCACCCGTACCGGATTGAATAATTTAATCAGGGAAGGGTTCAACCCTTCGGCTAAACCACCATATAATGCAGATAATCCGGGAGTTTTTCATTGCGGCGACATCATGTATGACAACAGTCTGTTCTTTGGATCCCTGGCAGAAAAAAAATCAAAGATCCTTTCGAAATATAGTCTTCAGGAGAATAAATTTGTACTGGGAACCATCCACAGAGATAATAATACAGATGATCCAATCAGGCTGAATTCAATTTTTGAAGCGTTTCTTGAACTGGCCTCCGACAATTATATTGATATGGTCTTACCGTTGCATCCACGCACATTAAAAATGATGGCACAGAATCTTACAAATAAATTATTAAATGATTTAAAAAGCAATC
>JAFGBL010000083.1 GCA_016933115.1 Bacteroidales bacterium
CTGGCATCTGCACTTCGTAAAATATCGGGTGACCCAAGAATTGAAGCGATAAAAAGGCAGGATGTGGCACAAATGTTCATCGAGAACCCACAAGAGAAAGAAAAGAAAAATAAAGGATTTTCCTTTTCATCCATTTTTGCGACCCACCCACCCATCGAAGAACGAATCAGGTTGCTGGAACAGTTTTAACTGACAAATTATTAAATAGAAAATTCAAAAAAAGAAAAACATTCATTCTAACCATAATGTTTTTTAAAAGAAAACACCAGTCCAACCTCAAGTTTTTTGATTGGGTGGAACCATGGGATTCCCCGCCTGCCTTAACAAGATTTGGACTGTCGCGAGGAACCTATACCCTCCCGACTGAGGCGGGATGCTCTGAACCAGCCTAATTATTTTCATTCAAGTCTTATCACTCTTTGAAATATGCTCTTTGATTTTGTACCAGCTTTTCACGGTTTACACCTGTCTTTCAAGTTTAAAGGCCATACCTTACTTGAATATCTGCAAAAAATTCAACCTGCCAATCATTGGCATTGCTTGTATATCCTTTAAATTCTGAATTGTACCTGCATATCCGACCCTTAATATCATTTGTTTGGCCAATATAACACCACTCCAACTGAAATAAATATAACGGGTAAAAATATTAGGTCATAACATGAAAAAAGCCGCTTTCGCGGCTTTTCCTTGTGGGAGCTATAGGATTCGAACCTATGACCCCCTGCTTGTAAGGCAGGTGCTCTGAACCAGCTGAGCTAAGCTCCCATTAATTATTCTCAGCCTTGACCCTCCCGCCTGAAGCGGGATACTCTGAACCAGCTGAGCTATGGTCTTAATTTATAAGAACATTCCCCAAAATGGGAGTGCAAAGATAATTCAAAATATTTCCCAAACAAGAAAATTTTATTATTTTTCAATGCGGGTACAGATTGGAACTAAATACTTTAAAATAAGGTATTAACAATAATTTGAGAACAAATAAATGAATTAAAGGATCCGGGTTATTACAATCGTGTTAAATTTGTACAAAACATAATAAAAAATTTGTTTTTGAACATTTTTTCAGTCTTAGGTCGCAATTTGGTTTTTTTGATCCTTTTATTTCTGGTTGGTTGCAGCACAACAAAAAGAATTGATAAGGGTCAATACCTTTTGGTGAATAATGAAGTTAAAATTCAGAATCCCATCAAACAAGTATCTACCGGGGACCTGGAATCTCTGATAAAACAAAAACCCAATAAACGGTTTATCGGAATAGTTCCTATTAAGCTTTGGCTTAACAGTATGAATAAAAAATGGGGTGAGCTCCCAACAGTCTTGGATCGTGGATTGATTTCGGAAACAAAAACACAAATGAAAAAATACCTGGATAACGTGGGGTTCTTTAATTCATCAGTTGATGACACAATAAAATTTAAAAAGAAAAAGGCTAAAAAGGTTACTTACCTTGTTGAACTGGCCGAGCCCTATCGTATCCGTAATATTAATTTCAGCATCAGCGATACTGTGATCAGAAGCATAGTATTGCAAAAAATGGATAACTCATTGATCAAATCCTCACGAATTTATAATTCCTATACACTCGACAAAGAGCGCGAAAGGATAACCGGGGTCCTTAACAATTACGGCTACTTCAGTTTCACCAAAGACTATATTTATTATCGTGTCGACAGTGCCTTTAACAGTCATCAAATCGACGTAACATTGGTTATAAAAAACGTTACCCAGCCACCTGAAAACCCGGGAGAAACTCCCCGAGAGGAATTTCATAAAGCTTATTATATCAATAATGTATTTATCTATCCCGATTACAAACCATTTGTTTCTGACTCTTCTAATTTGGATACCATTACAGAGGTTTTGACCCGACGGAGTGATACCACACCACATGAATATAAAATTGTTTACCACCCTCCACTCAAAATTAAACCCAAGCTACTTACCCGGTCAATGTTTGTTGAACCCAATAAAAAATACAATGCTACCGATGCTTTCCAAACCTATAAAAAGCTGAATGAGTTAAGGATTTTTAAATACGTAAATGTCAATTTTCGGGAATCCGATTCTGCTAAATTGCCTGATCCTGCCAAAAATTACCTGGATTGTAATGTAAATCTTACCAGGAATCCTGTAAATTCTTATTCTATTGAGGCACAAGGGACTAACTCGGGTGGTGACCTGGGATTAGCAGGCTATCTGATCTATCAGAATAAAAATCTGCTCAACGGAGGTGAAATTTTTTATATAAAGCTTAAAGGCGCCCTGGAGGCACAAGAAGGAGGAACAGACTATGAAAGCAGCCCTCAAAATCAATTTTGGATATTCAATACATTTGAGGCAGGGATCGAAGCCAACCTCGAAATTCCCAAATTCCTCGCACCTATTGACCAGGATGTGTTTTCGAGGTATTTCAGACCTAAAACAATCCTCAACCTGGGTTACAATATACAAAACCGGCTCGATTACGACCGGGTGATCACCAATGCTTCATTTGGTTACGAATGGTCGGAAACACAATTTAAAAAACATATTCTCTTCCCCTCAGACATTAACTTCATCAAAGTACAAACCACTCCGGAATTTGATTCGGTGCTTGCAACAGAGTCGGAGCGTTTCAGGAACCAATATACCGATCATTTGATCTTCGCCCTCAAATACAGCTACATATTTAACAACCAGGACATCAACAAAATAAAAAACTTCATCTATTTCAGGGCAAATGTAGAAACATCAGGCAATTTGCTTGACCTGGCAACCCACATGCTTGGAACGCCGGAAAATAGTGAAGGATTCAGGACCGTTTTTGGAATCAGGTATTCCCAATACATTAAAAATGATTATGATTTCAGGTTTTATATCATGTTTGATAAAAAACACAGTCTTGCATTTCGAACTTTTGCTGGATTAGCTGTCGCATATGGTAACTCGGTGGACATACCCTTTGAAAAAGGTTATTATGGAGGCGGGGCAAACGGAATGCGTGCCTGGCCATTGCGCTATCTTGGGCCCGGAGCCTTCAGTGTTCCACAAGGGAAAAGTAATCTGGAACGTGTAGGTGATATCATGCTGGAAGGTAATTTCGAGTATCGTTTTCCGATTTATAGTGTTTTCAGGGGAGCATTTTTTTATGATGTTGGAAATATCTGGCTTCTTAGGGATAATGAAACCTTCCCCGATGGAAAATTTGAATTCAATAAATTCTATCAACAACTTGCTATGGATATCGGATTGGGAATCAGGCTGGATTTCAATTACTTTATTTTCAGGGTCGATTTTGCTCAAAGATTACATGACCCGGCATTGCCAGCCAGCAAAAGTTGGGTGATCGGCAAATCTTCAAACTGGTTTAATCCCGTATTTAATCTGGGTATCGGTTATCCTTTTTAAAAGGATCATGAACATAAAGATTATGGACAGCGTGAGATTTGCAAAAATATTGCTTGAAAAATTCCCCTATGAACCCACACCTTCTCAGGGTATACTTATTCATAAATTGGTTGAGTTTATCGTTTCATCCTCCGAAAACGAGATTTTTATTCTCGAAGGTTATGCCGGAACCGGGAAAACAACAGTGGTCAGTACACTCGTAAAACACCTGTCATTTCTCGGAAAAAGGTCTTTACTTCTGGCACCGACAGGCAGAGCAGCCAAGGTATTTTCTTCTTATGCAGGAAAAAATGCTTATACCATTCATAAAAAACTTTACCTGCTTTTTACAGCATATGATGGGACGATTCGGCTCAACCTTTCAAAAAATAATTACAAGAATACCATTTTTATGGTGGACGAAGCTTCTATGATCCCCGGACAATTTGCTGCGAATGAAGGCAGTTTATTTCAGGAACGAAGTTTACTGGATGACCTGATCGATTTTGTAAAGAGTGGAGAAAATTGCAAACTCATTCTGATCGGAGATTCTGCACAATTACCCCCCGTTGGATTAGAAAACAGCCCTGCACTGGATTTAAATTTTTTAACTAAAAATTATTACCTCATTACCCGATCCTTCAAATTAACAGAAGTTGTAAGGCAATCTTTGGAATCGGGAATTTTGTTAAATGCAACCCAAATCAGGGCCGTTCAAAATTCAAATGACACACTAAAGTTGGTAACCCAGGGGTTCAATGATGTTGTTCGAATTACGGGCATTGAACTTGAGGATTACCTGAATTCGGCATTTTCAGCCGGAGGGATTGAGGATAGCGTGATTATCACGCGTTCCAACAAACGGGCGAATATTTTTAACCAGGAAATCAGAAAAAGAATTCTATTTCGGGAAAATGAGATTGATGCAGGCGACCTCATGATGGTTGTAAAGAACAATTATTTTTGGTTGGATCAGGAACAGGAGCCCGGTTTTATTGCCAATGGCGATATCATTGAAATATTGAAAATTGAAAAATACGATGAGTTATATGGTTTTAGGTTTGCAAATGTGCATATCCGTTTCATAGACTATCCGGGCCAGGAGGATCTGGTAGTCAAAATTTTGTTAGATACCATTTTACTGGACGGCCCATCCCTGAGCATGAAAACACAGCGCGATTTTTTTGCCGAAGTAATGAAAGACTATGATGACCTGTCTTCCAGAAAAAAAAGGATTGAAAGCGTAAAAAACAATCCGTTTTACAATGCTCTACAGGTAAAATTCGGTTATTCCCTTACCTGCCATAAAACACAGGGTGGACAATGGAAAAATGTGTTTATCGACCAGGGATATTTGTTGGAAGAACAAATCAACAAGGAATATTACAGGTGGCTCTATACTGCATTTACAAGGGCCACTGAAAAAGTGTATATGGTGAATTTTTCCGACCGGTTCTTTGAATAAGCGAAAGCCTGCCTTCGGATGAAGGCAGGCTTTTTCCCTCTACGCTAATGAAAAATAATTATCATCGGGATATTTATTTCAACATTCATGCCACGAGATAAAAACAGTCATAAAAAATTTTATATCAACACTTTAAATTTGATTATTACAAAAAAACAATGTTGCTTTTTTACATAATTTGGAAATTGATTCCTGATTTCAGAAACATTTATAAAATCAGATTGATAAAATTGATTATTTTCACTGGATCATCAAATTTTATTCAATGAGAAAACTTTGTATTTTACTGCTTATCATTATTACAGTAGAAACCTTCGCTTCTTTTGAGGATTATTTTTATAATAAAACCCTTCGGATCGACTACATCCATGCAGGAAGCGCCAACCATGAATCGTACTTCCTCGACGAAGTGAAAACAGAGCCTTATTGGGGAGGATCCAGAGTGAACCTTCTCGACACCTTTCATTACGGTCAATATTTCTTTAAGGTTTTCGATTCGCAATCAGATTCCTTATTATACTCAAGGGGCTTCAGCACCCTGTTCGGAGAATGGCAAACTACGGATGAAGCTAAAAATATCGAAAGGTCATTTTCGGAAACGGTTGTAATGCCTTTGCCAAAAAACAATACCAAAATTGTTCTTTACAGCAGGGATAAAGAGGGTGTTTTCCAGGAAAAATTCGTTTACAATTACAAAGCTGATAATTATTTTATCACCTCCGAAAGGAGGCTTGAATACCCTTCGTTCGAAGTTGTGATTGGGACGAGTTCGGATAAAGGCATTGATATTGTTGTTCTTCCCGAAGGTTACATTGTATCTGAAATGGGAAAATTCATCGGTGATTGCAAGCGGTTTGCACAGGAATTGTTCACATTCGAACCCTACAAAAGTTATAGCAGCAAATTCAACATCCGCGGCATCCTGGCTCCATCCTCCGAATCGGGCAATGACATTCCGGCTGATTCCATCTGGAAAAAATCAATCCTAAGCACTACATTCTATACCTTTGATAGCGAACGTTACTGTATGACCTATGACAATAAATCAGTGAGAGACCTGGCTGCAAATGCACCTTACGACCAGATATTCATCCTTGTGAATTCCGAGAAATACGGTGGCGGAGCAATTTACAACTATTACTCGGTAAGCGTCAACAGCAACCTGCATGCAGCTAAGATATTCATTCACGAATTCGGCCATGGTTTTGCAGGCCTGGCTGATGAATATTATAATTCCGAAGTAGCTTACAGTGAATTTTATCCTACCGACATCGAACCGTGGGAACCCAACCTGACGACCCTGGTTGATTTTAAAAGCAAATGGAAAAGTATGGTCGAAAAGGATACTCCAATCCCAACCCCGGCAACGGAAACTTTTTTATCAAAAATTGGGGTATTCGAAGGCGGAGGTTATGCCGCCAAGGGAGTATACCGGCCTGCCTATGATTGTCTGATGAACACCTTTAATAATGATGAATTTTGTAAGGTTTGCCAGGGGGCCATTGAAGAAATGATCCTGTTTTATTCCGAATGATTAAAGGGCTTTGCCATGATTTTAGTCTGAACTGTGGGTTGAAGTTTGAATTATCATTGTTATTCCATTCACAAATTTTACTTTTGCAAAAAATTTATTGAAGTTTTATCAATAATTTAAAACCGTTAATAGAATGATTACGAAACTATCGCAGTTGGTTGAAATGGCCAAAGCCAAAAGAAAAAGGAAAATAGCTGTAGCAGCAGCAGGTGACTATGATGTATTGGAAGCTTTAAAAAATGCTGAAAAGGAAGGGATTGTTGAACCTGTACTTGTTGGGATTCAGTCGAGGATCGAATTGATTTGCAAGGAAATTGATTATGACATCTCCGGATATGAAATAATAAATGTCGAGGACCGCTTCGAGGCATCCCTGGTAGCATCCAAATTGATCAGAGACGGTCAAGCCGATATCCTGATGAAAGGCCTGGTAAGTACCGGCCAGCTTTTAAAGGCAGTGCTCGACAAGGAGAAAGGATTGAGAAAGGGTAATATACTGAGCCATGTGGCCGTATTCGAATCACCGCATTACCACAAACTATTAGGAATCACCGACGCTGCAATGAATGTAGCTCCAACATTCGAAGATAAAATAGCGCTTATCAATAATGCTGTGGAAGTTTTTCATTTACTCGGAGAACCCAATCCAAAAGTAGCAGTTGTAGGTGCCGTGGAAACGGTAAATATGCGCATGGAGTCAACCATGCATGCAGCCACATTATCAATGATGAACAAACGAGGACAAATCAAGGGGTGTACCATCGATGGCCCCCTGGCACTGGATAATGCCGTTTCAAAAAAGGCAGCACAAATAAAAAACATCGAAAGTGATGTAGCCGGCAATGTGGACATTATAATCGCACCTGATATTAATGGTGCCAATTTCCTTTACAAAGCACTTAATTTTTTAGGTGGTGCTACAACGGCTGCGGTGATCATGGGAGCAAAAGTCCCAATTGTTTTGACGTCTAGAGCCGACTCGGAAAGAAGTAAGTTTTTATCCATATCTTTGGCAGCAGCAATCGGATAAGGAATAATGGAAATCTTTAACCTTACTTAGCCGGTTAATTCGAACTTAAGGTGTTTTGTCAGCAATTTTAAGGAACAATGGATAACGTCGCGTTGATTCTAGCCATTAATCCCGGTTCTACGTCTACAAAAATTGCCGTTTACAGCGGTGAAATACCTCTATTTCTTAAAAACCTCAAGCATTCAAAAGAAAGCCTGGATAAATTTGATAAAATTTCCGACCAGTTCTCATTCAGGAAGCAATTGATCATTGACCAGCTTCAGGATGCAGAAATAAATTTACAACAAATCAAGATCATAGTGGGCCGTGGTGGCTTGCTAAAGCCTATCGAATCGGGCGTTTATGAAGTAAATGAAGCAATGATCCATGACCTTCGAAACAGTCCTTTGGGCGAGCATGCAAGTAATTTGGGCGGACTGATAGCACATGACATCGCAACCTCACTTGGCGAGGCTCGTGCATTTATTGCAAATCCTGTGGTGGTAGATGAAATGGAAGAAATTGCAAGGTTCTCTGGTCATCCCAAATTCCAGCGAAAATCAATCTTCCATGCCCTGAACCAAAAAGCTGTTGCCAGAGAACATGCAAAATCCATTATGCGAAAATATGAAGAGCTCAACCTGATCGTTGTTCATTTGGGTGGCGGAATCACAATTGGGGCTCATTGCAAGGGCAGGGTAATCGACGTGAACCAGGGGCTTGATGGTGAAGGTCCTTTTAGCCCTGAAAGATCCGGAACTTTACCCGTGGGCGACCTGGTACGGTTGTGCTTTGGCGGGGATTACACCCAAAAGGAAATCATGACCATGATCAAAGGGTCAGGAGGTCTTGCTGCATATACGGGATCAAACAGTGCTTATGATATAGAGAAAAAAGCCTTTGAAGGCGACGAATTTTCCAACCTAATATTGCAAGCCATGGCTTATCAGGTGGCAAAAGAAATCGGTGCCATGAGCACCGTGCTGCACGGGCGTGTAGATGGCATCCTGATTACGGGAGGTGTAGCCAACAGTAAATGGTTCGTAAACCTGATCAGTGAAAGAGTTCATACCATTGCACCCATACATGTATATCCGGGCGAAGATGAAATGAGGGCACTTGCATTCAACGGATTAAGAATACTCAAAGGAGAGGCTGAAATTAAAATCTACAAATAGGATTCTTTGTTGTTTTATCATGATTTTCATTTAGCTCAGATTAAAATTTTCAGGAAATTTGGCTCCCCTTCCCTTGTAAAAATCTTCAATCATTTTAAACTCTTCTTCAAAATTTCCTGATGGGGTGAATATCTTACCAATTCCAACCTCCTTTTTTTTATAGTCTAAAAAACCAAGGGCAATAGGTACATTCGCTTTCAGGGCAATATAATAAAAGCCTTTTTTCCATTTGTGGTTCAATTTGCGGGTTCCTTCAGGAGTAATCGTAATATAAAGATGATCGTAAATTTTGAACAATCCTGCTATGTAGTCCACCAAATTCGTACTCTTGCTGCGGTCGACCGGAATTCCTCCAAGCCAGTTCAACAATCCGCTGATGGGGAAAACAAACATCTCCTTTTTAATCAGGAATTTGACCTTGACCCTGAGGACAAAATAGGCCAGCCTGCCCCAAACAAAATCCCACATACTGGTGTGGGGAGCAACGACTACGACGCACTTATTAATTCCTTCAGGAATACCACCAATGATTTTCCAACCTGCTAATCGAATGAAGATTTTTGAAATGTAGTGCATCATGGTCAGAAGTCTATATCAAGGCCTAGTTGATCCTTCATTTTTCGGAGGGCAGGATTTTTTTCAGCCATTTTGTTAAATTTTTCCTGTGGTGTATAGGGCTTGTCTTTGGATGCACGCTTAGCAACTGTCACATTGAGTTGAACACTATTGTTGTTGAGTTTATCTTTCAAAAACGGAATTATTTCAATTCGTAGATCCTCCAGTTTCTTTTTCTGAATGGGGTTGTCAACCGTAAAATGTATAACAAACCCATCGGCTTTTTCGGGCTTACGTTTTGTAAAAGTTGTATACAAATCTTTATCTGATTCATATTTGTACGCTACTTCTTTCCAAACTTTTTCCAATTGTTCATGATTGAAATCATCAACCGGTTGCTCCTCATATTTTTCTGATGGAATTTCCTTTAACTCCTCTTTACTTTCTTTTCCGTTTGCAGTTTTAATGGATATGGTACCAGGGGTCTTCATCACATCCTTAACTGGTCTTTTATCTTCCGGTTTTTTTTCACTATCACTTACAAAGCTTTTAACCTGAGTTCTCGAACCGGATGGGTAGGAAGTGACCGGACTTTCTTTAACATTTGAGATTACCGGTGCCTGCATACCGGAATATTTGGTTTTAATATTGCACATTTGAAGCAGGGCCAACTCCAGGTGAAGTTTTTTGTTGTTACTGCTTTTGTAATCAATATCACATTTATTGTTGATGGTAAGGGCATTCAGCAGGAATTCCACCGTACTGGAGTCGGATTGCTGTTGGTATTTGGATTTGATATTTTTACCAACCTCCAGTAACTTGATGGTTCCAGGGTCTTTGCAAACCAGAAGGTTTCGTAAATGTTCGCCAAATCCGATGATAAAATGCTGTCCGTCGAATCCGTTATCAATAATTTCATTTATCAACAAAAGGGTTTCCTTGATATTTCCACTCGAAATGGCATCCACCATCCGGAAATAAAAATCGTAATCCAAAACATTCAGGTTCTCGATCACATTTTTATAGGTCAGATTTTTACCTCCGAAACTAACTATCTGGTCGAAAATGGAAAGGGCATCACGCAGGGCTCCGTCCGATTTTTGTGCAATCACATGCAATGCGTCCGACTCGGCTGTAACCGATTCCTGTTCAGCAACATAAGCCAGGTGGCCGGCGATATCCTCAACTGTGATCCTTTTAAAATCATAAATCTGGCAACGCGATAGAATGGTTGGGATAATTTTATGCTTTTCGGTGGTGGCCAGGATAAATTTGGCATAAGCAGGGGGTTCCTCCAGTGTTTTCAAAAAGGCATTGAATGCAGCCGGACTCAGCATATGCACCTCGTCGATGATATAAACCTTGTACTTTCCTACCTGCGGAGGAATACGAACCCGTTCAACAAGATTGCGGATATCTTCCACCGAATTATTGGATGCCGCATCCAACTCGTGAATATTGAACGAAGCCGACCTGTTGAATGAAACACAGGATTCACACTCGTCACATGGTTCCAAACTATCCGAAAGATTTTTACAATTGATGGTTTTAGCTAAAATGCGTGCACAGGTAGTCTTTCCGATACCCCGTGGGCCGCAAAACAAAAATGCCTGTGCCAGATGGTTCGATTTTATAGCATTCTTTAGCGTATTTGTAATGGATTTTTGCCCTACAACCATATCAAAGGTCTGGGGCCTGTACTTTCTCGCCGATACAATAAAATTCTCCATCCTGTTCTGATGTTGCTTTTTTTTGCTTTACCTGCCAAAATTACAAACTTTTTATTTGTTTTTTTTTGGTCGGTTAAGGGTTGTTAATAAGTAATAAAATCTTGGTTATCTTTGGAAATTATGAATTTACATCAAAAAAAGAGTTGGTTTAATCGGCATTCTCGACTATACTTCATTATTTTTCTGATAGTGGTCATTATTTTTGTCGATTCAATTTCTGCTTTTCTATTCATTCCTAAGGATTTTAATGCATTCCGCTGCCCGGATCCCTGGTTCCACCACAGCCTTTTACCTAATCAAAAGGCAAA
>JAFGBL010000084.1 GCA_016933115.1 Bacteroidales bacterium
AGTTCGATTAATCTAATAATAATTTAAAATTTATGACAATGAAAAAGTTATTCATTATTATCCTCGCAACATTTTCATATATTCTTGGAAATGGGCAGGAAGACATGACCTCTGCATGGGAAATGAAGCTGGGTCATAAAATATTAAACAATGGAACCGGACTGGAAGACCGGGGATATAGCTTTGCAGCTTCCGACAAGGAAATGACTGTTTTCAAAAACGAAGATGGAAAAACCATCTGGACAAAAGAATTTAAAGACATTGCACCAAAACTACGTAAAATTGATGAGTTGATCCCTTTCTGGGAATCCAACACGGTATTTCTTTTTGAACGTAAAATGGGAAAAGATCAGATCGCTTGTGTCGATATCGAAACTGGGAAATTATTATGGAATACCGAAAAATACCAGGATGTTTCGGAGGATGTTGTGATGTATATTCCTGAAGAAGATGGCTTCGCCATTACGCTCAAAAAAGAGCTTGTTTTCATCAAAGCCCGCACCGGTGAAGAAGTTTGGTCTACCGTGAAGTTTAAAGGTGTTGTCGGAAAATATGTATATAGTAGTGACGATAGAACCATGGTCATGGTCAATTTTATTCCCGGTGGACTAGCTGCTTTTTTCAGTGGTTTCAAGAATCAGATTGCTAAGGTGGATTTGAAAAACGGAGATATTATTTGGGAGAATACTTACATTGGAAGGGCTGAAAGGAAAATCTGGACTAAAGAGTTCGTATATGAACTCGAGGTGAAAGGTGATAAAGTATTTTTACGGCTAAACGGTATGCAGGTATATGACCTGAAAACAGGAGCTACTTTATGGTCTGCGGCATTTGATTTTACACCTGATGGAGTTGCTGGTGGCCCATCCGGAACAAAGCGCATGGGTGTCTATGGAGCAGTCGCCGATCCTTACATTGTGGGTGAAGATATATATGTGCTGGATATGTCAAATAAAAAGAACCAATATGTAAAAAAATATGACCTGAATACAGGTAAACTTATCTGGACCTCACCTGAAATTAAAGATGCAAGAGCAATTCCGGGTATGAAAGTAGTTGGTGATAAAGTTGCCCTTCAGATAGGCGGTAGAGTGGAAGTACAATATTTCAGGCAATATAAAAGCGGCGATTATTTGGTATCAGAGTGGGGTAAAATTTTCCCCGAAGTTAAGCCTTTTGGGGTTCAGGCATTCAACACCAGTGACGGTTCTCTGGCATGGGAGTCCGAAAAATTTAAAAAAGGTATTACCAACGCAATATCATTTGATAACTACCATATCGTTTGCAGTGGAAAGGCACTTTATTCCATAGATATCAAATCAGGAGAAGAAAAATATGAAGTTCCAGTGGCCAAAGGTGGTGTCGGACAGGCAAATATGATTTTAAAACATAAGGATGATGTAATTGTCGTCATAGGAGAAAAGGGGGTTTCAACTTTCAATGCTGCCAATGGTGACCTGATTTGCAGCGGTAAATACAAAGATTCAACCCTTGAGGACAGGCATGAAGAATTGGTCATCATGAAAACCGATAAAGCAGACATCGCTTGTTTTGATTTACATACTTGTAATTACAAGGAATTTAAGGCCAAAACCGGGTCGACAACAACTTTGTCGAAAGATGGGGAATTTGTTTATGTTTATGAAAAAAATACAGTTACCAAATTAAAAACCCGTTAGGAATTTATGAGAGGAAATTATTAACCTAAATTCTAAAAGCCCCGGTAATTTCCGGGGTTTTTAGTTTAGTAACTTTTGGAAATCCGCACCGCTTGGATTTTGGAATACGTTTAATCCGAATTCTGGTACAACCGCCAGTACATGATCGAAAATATCCGATTGCAAATCTTCATATTTGGCCCATTCCTGAACCTTACTGAAGACATAAATTTCAATAGGAATTCCTTTATCAGTTGGCTGAAGTTGACGGATCAGAAAAGTCATTTCATGGTTTATCATCGGATGGTTTTGCAGATATCCCCGCAGATATGCCCTGAAAACACCCAGGTTTGTCTGTCTGCGTCCGTTTACCAGTAACGAATTATCAATGTTTCTTTCTGTATTGTACAGTTCAATTTCAACTTCCTTATCGTCAACGTATTTCTTTACATATTCAATTTTTTTGAATTTAGTGAGCATTTCGGGTGTGCAAAACCTGATGCTTTTCATATCAATGTTGACTGACCTTTTTATCCTCCTGCCACCTGATTCTTCCATACCCCTCCAGTTTTTAAAGGAGTTTTCAATCAATGAATAGGTTGGAATTGTTGAAATAGTTTTATCCCAGTTTTGAACCTTTACAGTAGTCAGGGCGATGTCAATTACTGTTCCGTCTGCATCATATTTGGGCATACTGATCCAGTCTCCGGGTCTGAGCATGTTGTTCGCCGACAATTGAATTCCTCCCACAAAACCCAGAATGGGATCCCTGAAAACCAACAGCATCACGGCTGAGAATGCCCCCAAACCACCAATCAATCCCAGCGGGTTTTTTCCGAACAGGTTGGCTATAATGATGATAGTACCGATGATATAAACAAATATCTTCACAATCTGAATATATCCTTTGATGGGTTTGGATTTGGCAATGGTAAAATCTTCATAAATGGTACCGAGGGCATTCAAAAAAGCATTGATAGTCATCAAAACAATGAATATCATATAAATAACCAGGAAAGTTTGAATTATGCTTTCAGTTGTGGGATAATCAAGAAGCAGGATGGGTGTTGAAACGTAAACGATATAAGCAGGTACGAGATAAGATATCTTTGAAAAAAATTTCTTTTCCATCAGGATATCATCCCAATTTGTTTTCGATTTTTTGGTGATATTCTGAAGTACTTTGATCAGGATGGTTCTGGTAATATAAAAGGTGATCAAGCTAAGAACAATAACCCCCAGGAACAATCCATAATCGGCTAGAATCTGGGCAGTTTCATGTTCAATTCCTTTGCCAGTCAACCAATGTATAAATGATGTGTTCAGGTTTTCAATCATTTGTTGCTGTTTTTGCAATTATAAGAAAAAAATGTCAAGGCAATTCCCAAGCCGTAAAATTAGTAATAAAATGAGCAATGGGCAACTAATCCGACAGGGTGCCATCGAATTTACGTTCTAAGTTAAAACAGAATCAGGAAGGCTTTATTAGAGATTAAGTTTTTTCACTTCAGCCATGTATTTGTCCCTGATTAAGTTGATTTTGTCCCGGTGGATATGGTGGTCATAAATCCTGACCGAGTCGATGATACAGTTTTTACGGAAGATCATTGCCTGGGCAGCATCGAACTTGTTGTCCTCCATGTTTCGTTTCATACTCAGGGTAATGCGTTCAAAAGTATCCCAGTCAAGGTTCATTGGTAGCTGGAGGTAACACATGTCAGGATCTTCTGAATCGAGGTAAATTCCAGGATCGAGCAATTCCAGAGAAAAAAATTTGTTGATCTTGATAATCCCAACGTAATCAGTTATTCTACGGTATTTTGCAAATTGAACACCATTATTTGTAAACAAATCAATGAGTTCAGGAATGTCTCTGTATTTCTGCAAGAACTTGATCCTGATGCATGGGTTCATCTCATTGAATACGGTTATTTTTCCAGGCGCAGCGTCGAATCGCTTTTTGAACACTTTCCTCACCTTGTGGGAAATGCGGATCACATCTTCTTCTGTGTAGGGCTGCCTGGTAATGATAAACAATGAATCGGGAATCAATTCGTGAAAATCAGGAACCGATTTTCCATGGTATCCGGGAAACGGATGTTTATTTTCCAACACTAAATTTCCACCGGTAAGGTCGCCTTCAACCGTACCAAGGATTTCCTTTTTTGTGATAGATCCTTGAGTTTCAATTACATTCTTGTCTGCCATATTGAAAAAAGTATGTTGTTTGATTGATCAATTAATTCAGGGCAAAGATACAAAATATCAGATATGAAAAATCAGAGATATAAATGGCAGACGGGTTAACGTATCAATCTTTATCTAATTTAACCAACATAAGTTATTCTAAACCAAAATAATTTAATTGCTAATTTGAATTTTTTCAACAAGTTTTCTGTTCGAAAAATTTAGTTGTCGGGCAGAAACATCGGGTCCCAGGGGGGCAACATCACGGCTTCGGTTTCGAGTAACTTCAAAGTTTCGGCATCGATATATTTTTTGTTGATCACCAGCCGGAACATATACTCATCAAACCACGCGTCGGTCATGATCAGGTGCCCTTCGAACCCCGAGTTGCCCCAGCTGTTTTCGAGCAGCCATTTCATTGGTTTGCCGTCCTGTATATCTACAGCCATCAGGGCCATTCCATGTGTCGAGCCACTTTCGAAGGTCTTTATCCGTTGGGCTTTGTCCATCCCGAAATTTAATCCGAATAGAGCTCCATAATCATAATTATTTACGTCAAGATATCCACGATCTTTATCCAGTTGTTTTCCTACATCGCACGAAAAATACATGGCTTCATTGTCCTTGATTGAAGCAACTGCAAAGGTTTTGATCTTATCGGCTTCCAGGTTGATGTATTTCCAGTTTTGGCCTTCATACATGTGCCGGTCGTTTTCAATTTCATAAACCTTCCCGAAATCTCTGGTGGGATCGTTCATGAACATCACATAATCATCAAGGTTCATATTTACAAATTCATTGTAAAACGATTTTGGGGTATAGGTTTTTGATGGGGATAAATTCCCGTCTTTATCTTTATACCGCCAGACGAATTCTGTGGGCGGTTCACCAAGCGTAATTGCCAGGATCCGGTAAATGTCTGATAGCATTTGGTATTTTTCTTTTCTTAACTCGGTTTGATCTTTTCCTATAGTATACATTTCTCTTAACTTCAGGCCGTCTTCTTTAAGCATTCTGCGCAGGAAGCGCGACATCATACCAGTATTTTCGCTGTTATGGGATTCAGGGAAAACCTCCGACGGTACCAACCCGTATTTTTTAATAATATCAACCACTCCGGTCCATTGGCCTCCATCGCCGATCGGATTTTGAAACAGCCATTCCACTTTTTTATCGTCCATAGGTTTGTCGGCTGTTTCGATGATTCCTTCCAGGAACAAGTTAGATTTTTCCAACTGGTCGTAAAAGAAATTGAAATTTTGTGAAAAACTGAAATCCCCCATATTTTTTTCATTGATCACCTCGGCCCTGATCACATTCAACCCGGTAAACAGCCAGCACCTTCCGGTCGATTTTTGGTCGGTAATACCTTTGGATTCGACACGGTTAGAAAAATAATTATCAACTTTTCCAAGATTTTCCCGGTTTAAAGCCAGATTTTTAATGTCATTCGAACTCACGGCATTCATGATGGCTTTAGTGGATTTATCGGCATTAAATGTACCTCTGAACTGCTCAATCAGCTCCTTGTCAATCGTGCCAATATCCTGGGCATTTCCAAAATTGTTTACAGCAATAAAAAGAATAGCAGGTAATAAGAAATATCTGAACATGATAAAATTATTTAAGTGAATTTATGCAAATATAAAATAATCGGCTGAGAGGAAGATCAGTTGGAAGTTTATTTATTAAATATTTTGAATCCTGATTCAAGGGCACTTAATACTTCTGGGGATGATTGAATTTGGGAAAACATCGCAATTGTTTGAGGGACTTCATTTATGTTCCCTATTTCCTTTTGCCACCAGCCTACCGAATGCCATTTCCCGAATTTGAAGCCGATATTTTTATAAATCCCGATGGGTTCAAACCCCATGCTTTCGTGAAACCGGACACTGGCCTCATTCGGCAGGGTAATTCCGGCCAAAAGCATCCTGACACCCATCATTTCAAGGATGCTGCTGAGTGCATGATACAGGGCTGTAGCCGCATGCTTGCGATAATAGGTTTTATCCACATAAACCGATACCTCTGCTGCCCACTGGTAAGCCGCACGTTTTCTGTGTTTTGAAGCATAGGCATACCCGGCAACCTGTCCGTTAATATCAAGTACAAGCCAGGGGTAGTCCACTTGTATTTCATCTATCCGTTTTGAATATTCCGAAAGAGAGGGCATCGAAAATTCGAAACTTATCGCCGTGGATTCAACAAATGGTTTGTATATTTCGTGGATGGATTTATAATCTTTCGAATTGGCTAATCTAATCATAAGATGATGTTATTGAAATATAAAGTCAAACTGTTTCAGGCATTTAAGGTTTAAAGGATTCTTTGTTGGTTAAAAATCACTTTTAATTTCATTCCTTTGTAAAAAATTCATCTTAGCTATAACAAATATCAAAAAAGGAAGTTTCTGTGATCAGAGACGTATTTTATTAAAGTTCATATTTTAAATTCCTGCAAAATCAATCATAAACCATGAAATTTAAAGTCGGAGACAAGGTTAAATTCCTCAATGAAAGTGGCGGTGGAGTGGTGAGTAAAATTGTTAGCCCCAGCATGGTGAATGTGGCCATTGAAGATGGTTTCGAAATCCCCGTTTTGTCCAGCGAGCTCATTAAAATGGAACTGGAAGCCCCGGTGGATTCACCCAAACATATGTTTAGGGAAGATTATGATATTCAGATTGAAGCAAAACCGGAGACCCAGTATGAAGAAAACAGCCGGAATGTTCCATTACTTAATAATTATTCCAAAGGGTCGCTGGCACAAGGAATTTATTTTGCATTTGTGCCGCACGACCAAAAATGGCTGATCACCGGCTTGCTGGACGTTTACCTGGTGAATTATACCCCTTACGAAATCCTTTACAGCCTTTTCCTGGAAAAGGAAGAAGGCGGTTTTTCCGGGTTTGATTACGGTTCCGTTATCTCCAATTCAATGGTTTTGCTGGAAACCCTCGACAGGGAAGAAATGGGTAAATGGGAAAAGGGTGTAGTCCAGGTATTGTTTCACCACGATTCCGCAAATAAGGTGCTTGCACCGGGCAATTCTGCCTTCCGCATCAAAGCAACGCGCTTTTACCAGGAAGGTAATTATAAGGATTCGGCCATTATTAGCGGTAAGTCTATCCTGATTTCCTTGCTTCCGCTTACTGCTCAAACCTCTATTTTTCAGATCGAATCAGCTACAAAAGATATTGTTGAGGAGCACATTATTACCGAATCAAAGGAGGTGGAACCCGAACACGTCATCGATAAACACCGCACCAGCCCGCGGGAAGCGGTAGTTGACCTCCACATTTATGAACTGGTTAAGGATTATGAAAACCTTGAAAATGCAGAAATGCTCCGAATCCAGGTCAATTATTTCACCCGTTGCCTTGAGAGCGCCATCGCCAACAAGCTTTCCAAAGTCACCTTTATCCACGGCGTCGGAACCGGTGTTTTGAAAACAGCCATCAAACAAATACTGAAGGATTACCCGCATATTGAAATCCGCGATGCTTCCTTGCAGCAGTTTGGGTATGGGGCGACGGAGGTGTTGATAAAGGGTTAATTCCTTAATGTCATCCAATTTTAATTCCTGTTTATTTATATTTGTCTTGAATATTGAGGTATAATGAATATATCAGGTGAAAAAATATTCCAACCGGCCAGTATCGGCAACCTTACACTCAAAAACCGAATTTTCAAAGCCGGATGCTTTGAGGGGATGTCGCAGGGCGGAAAAGTTACGGATGCTTTGATCGACCATCACAGGCAAATGGCGGCAGGTGGAGTTGCCATGTCCACCGTGGCCTATTGTTCGGTAAGTTTTGATGGCAGGGCATATGAACATGAGCTTTGGATGCGGGAAGCATTGGTTCCTGATTTAAAGAGATTAACCGATGCCATTCACCGTGAAGGTGCCGCCGCCTCAATCCAAATTGGGCATTGCGGTTACTTTGCAAGTAAAAGTGTGATCGGAGCAAAGCCCTTGGGCGCCTCTCCTAAATTCAATCTATTCCGTTTATCCCGATGCAGACAAATGACGTTTGAGGATATTGAAACAAAGATCAACGACTTTGTAAATGCTGCAATATATTCAAAGGAAGCTGGTTTTGATGCAATTGAGATTCATGCAGGACACGGTTATTTGCTGAACCAGTTTATTTCTCCCTATACCAATAAACGCAAAGATAAATACGGCGGCAGCCTGCAAAACCGGATGCGCTTTCCGACAGAGGTGATCAAAAGGGTCAGGAAAGCTTTGGGCCCGGGGTTTCCTGTCCTGGTAAAAATGAACCTTTTTGATGGGATCAGAAAAGGATTGCAATTAGACGAATCCATAGAAGCAGCCAAAATATTTGAAGCTTGCGGCGCCAGCGCCATTATACCCAGCAGCGGGTTTACATCCAAAACACCTTTTATGATGCTCAGGGGGAATCTGCCGATAAGGGAGATGGTGTCAAACCAACAAAAATTAATTCGAAAACTGGGGCTGCTTTTATTTGGAAAAATTATTGTTCAGAAATTTCGATACACAAATTTATTTCACATCGAAGCTGCAGGAAAAGTCCGTGAAGCCGTTGATATACCTGTAATTTACATCGGTGGTGTAAGATTCGCTGAAGATCTGGAACAATTGATAAACAACGGCTTTGATTTCGTTCAATTGGGCCGTTCGCTGATC
>JAFGBL010000085.1 GCA_016933115.1 Bacteroidales bacterium
ATATCAATAAAATCCGCTCCTTCATTCAACATTTTTCCCGTCTGCTCAAGCATTTTATTGTCTGTGATGTATTTTCCGCCGTCGTAAAAGGAATCGGGGGTTATATTCAAAATCCCCATGATAAGCGGTTTTTCGAATGTGATGGTTTTGCCTTTACAATGCAAAACCGGATTTTGGGAAATTTGTCTATTTTTATCCGGTTGTTTCAAGCTATGCAATTTAATTGAGCGAAGTTACAACATTTGATACAAAACAATCTATGTTTTTAACCATTGTCATTCCGGTTTTCAATGAGCAGAATTCCATTGCAGAAGTGCTGCAAAGGCTGGATATGCTTGAGTGGCCGCAATTTGTCGATAGAAGGGAAATCATCATTGTGAATGATTCTTCCGACGACGGTTCTCACGACATTATAGAAAGGATTTCGCGCGATAATGACCGATACCGTGTTTTTCACCACGAAAAGAATAAAGGCAAGGGTGCTGCGATCCGAACCGGAATACAATATGCAAAGGGCGATGTTGTTCTCATCCAGGATGCCGACTTCGAATTGAGCCCGGAAGATATTCCCCGCATGCTTCAGGCAATGGATCATTTGAATGTCGGATTTGTAAACGGCTCCCGATTTTTACCGGGTATCGACAGGCCTTTGCACTCCTACAAAAGATACCTGGCCAACCGGTTCTTCACATTCCTGACTTCCTTGCTGATCAATGTAAAACTCACCGATATGGCTTGCGGCTATAAACTCGTAAAAAAAAGCCTGTTGGATAAAATCACCCTCACCGAAAACAGGTTTGGATTTGAAGCCGAACTGATCATCAAAGCATTGCGGGTGAAAAGAAATAATGTAGCTGAAATACCGGTTCAGTATTTTCCCCGGAATGAGGGGGAGGGAAAAAAATTCAGAAGCAGTGATGCGATCAGGATATTATGGGTGATTTTTAAATATGGCTTATTGCGGATCAATTAAAAAATCATCGGAATTAGAAAAGTGAACCTACTTTCTATTTAGCACTTTCCTTGCTGTTGAATATCCTGCTTTCAGGAAATTTCTCAGTAAAATTGTTACCGTATCTGTCATTTTCGCTCGAATAATTTTAATTTTGCCCAATTTAAATTTGAGGATTATCGAATAAATTTTCATGCATGGAAGAAACCAGCAGGCAATTTGAAGCAGTTATCCGGCTATGCAGTGACGTCTTCGTTAAAAAAATGGAAGATTATGGAACTGCCTGGAGAATATTACGAACGCCCTCACTTACCGACCAGATTTATATCAAAGCTAACCGGATCAGGAGTATCGAGGAAAAAGGAACACAAAAAGTTGAGGAAGGAATTGTTCCCGAATTTATCGGCATTATCAATTATTCGGTGATGGCTCTGATCCAACTCGAGCTTGGTGCAATTGAAGAGCAGGACCTGAATAAAAGCAGGATTGCTGAACTTTACGATAAATATATTTTCGGAGCCAAAGCCTTGATGGAAAACAAAAACCATGATTATGGCGAGGCCTGGCGAAACATGCGGATCAGTTCGCTTACCGACATCATCCTGATGAAATTGTTGAGGATTAAACAAATTGAGGATAACGAAGGAAAAACCTTTGTGTCAGAAGGTGTCGATGCCAATTACAACGACATTATTAACTATGCCGTTTTTGCTCTGATCATGCTAAATGCTGCTGAACCGAAATAAATTTGAAAGGACTTTCGATGGCTAAGACTACCAACAACAATAGCAATGTTTTAGGGATCATTTTCCTGATCACCGTATTTGTTGCAGCTTTTTTAATCGGTAACATTGAGGAGAATAACAGTTACTTTCTTTTGTTATTGTTATTGGTAATTGGATTTGGGGCGTATTATTCCAACCGCTTCGGCAGCACTATTGTTACAATTTGCAGAGTAATTATCGGATTGCTTTTTATTTTCTCCGGGACCGTCAAGGGAATTGATCCGGTAGGAACCGCATATCGCATTGAGGATTATTTTATTGCTTATGGTACGGATTGGGCCAATTCACTGGCTATGCCGCTTTCAGTCCTGCTGAATGCTACTGAGTTTATAATCGGTGTGATGCTATTGTTCAACATCAAAATGAAACTAACTTCCTGGCTGGTGATGCTGATGATGGCGGTTTTTACGTTTGTAACCATCAACGATGCCCTGTACAATCCGGTACCCGATTGCGGTTGCTTCGGCGATGCCATCATCCTCTCCAATTGGCAAACACTTTATAAAAACCTGGTTTTGGATGCGCTGGTACTGGTGGTATTTTTTACACGAAATTCATCTAAAAGAACATTTAAACCGGTTGTTGAGTGGGCAATATTTCTTGTTTTCGGGCTGGCATTTATATTCTTCGAAATTTACAACATCAGGCATTTACCGGTTGTGGATTTTCGCAATTGGAAAGTAGGTAATAAAATGGTTGTTGAAAATCCACTTCCACTTAAATATTACCTGAAATACCGGAATAAAGAAACAGGAGAAGAGAAAGAATATATATCTCCCGATTACCCATATCATGATTCGGTGTGGCTTTCCAAATGGGAATTTGTCAGTCAACGCATTGAAAATCCGAACCCAAAACTGCATGATTTGTATATTGAAAACCTGGATGGTATCGATGTGACCGAACAAGTGATACAAAATACGGATTTACAGTTTATTTTGGTATCCTATGATCTGAAGGAAGGTAATTGGGAAAAAATAGATGACGTCCGGCAATTCATCAAATCCTGCGACGAGGACGATCACTCCTTTGTTGTCCTTACGGCCAGTTTCCGGGAAGATATTGATGAATTTGAACAAGGGCATGCACTCAATACCGATTATTGCCATGCAGATGATATTGTATTGATGTCAATGATCCGATCCAATCCCGGATTGATTTTAATGCGTGATGGGGTAGTACTTGGTAAATGGCATTATAACGATTTTCCCTTCTATGATCAAGTTATAAGGGAGTTTGCAACACCGGTCGAGTAGCTGATTGTTGATAATTATTTTATAAAAATCCGATCCCCATTTTATCACAGGATGTAATAAACATAATTTTGAGCACAGGAGTGCGTTTTGAATTTTAACAATTACCGGTAATTTTAAAGAAAACTTATGAGAACACAAATCGTTGCAGGAAACTGGAAAATGAACAAGACCTTTCAGGAAGCTGATGACCTGGTCAATGAACTGGTTGAATTTATCGAAACAAATAAAGCCGCACATCGCGCAATGATCATTTGTCCGCCGGCCCTTTACCTGGAATTGGCAACCGATATGGCAAGGGATACCGAATTATATGTCGGAGCACAGAATCTCAGCCAGTTTGAAAAAGGAGCCTATACAGGTGAGATTTCAGCACCCATGCTGGCTTCAATGGAGGTGGAATACAGTATCATCGGGCATTCGGAACGAAGGAAATACTTCGGAGAAAATGACGAGATGCTTGCGGCTAAAGTTCGGATGGCCCTGAAACACAAAATAGATCCCATTTTTTGTTGTGGTGAACTATTGGTAGAAAGGGAATCCGGAAAACATTTGGATGTTGTTAAAAGCCAATTGGACAATACAGTCTTTAAGTTGGACCCGGTTGAATTCGGGAACATCATGATAGCGTATGAACCGGTTTGGGCAATCGGGACCGGAAAAAATGCTACACCCGCACAGGCCCAGGAAATGCATGCCTATATCCGTAAGTTGATCAGTGAAAAATTCAATGACCAAATCGCTGATAATACTACCATCCTTTATGGGGGCAGTTGCAATGCGGCCAATGCGAAAGAATTATTTTCAAACCCCGATGTGGATGGAGGTTTGATTGGCGGAGCATCCCTGATTGCTGAAGATTTTATTAAAATTTTTCAGGCACTTAAATAGGGAATAACTTGCCCATTGTTTTGAAGAATAAAATTCATTTTTAATCATGGATTATATTGAGATAACCTTTTATATTAATCCTCAGCGTATTGAAAGTGAGTTGCTGGTCGCTGAACTGGGGGCGTTGGGTTTCGAAAGTTTCCTGGAAACCAATGATTCATTTCAGGCTTATATTCCTGAAAATTTATTTGATGAAAAGAATTTAAAAAGGGTTTCTGCTATCCATGCGGCTTCCGGGGATATCCGCTACAGTTTCCAAAAAATAGAAGATAAAAACTGGAATGAAGTATGGGAAAGTAATTACAAGCCTGTTCTGATCAAAAATCATGTTTTCATCAGGGCGCCATTTCATGAGGCAAAACAAGAGGTTAAATACGAGATCATCATCGAACCGAAAATGTCCTTCGGAACGGCCCACCACGAAACCACGGCATTGGTTATAGAACTTATGCTTGCTGAAGATTTTAGGTCGAAATCAGTCCTGGACATGGGTTGCGGAACCGGCGTTCTTGCGATTCTTGCTGAAAAGTTTGGTGCTTCTGAAATTCTAGCTGTGGATAATGATAATTGGGCTTATGAAAATGCACTGGGAAACTGTAAAAAAAATAAATGCAAAAACATTCGCGTTGAATTAGGTGATGCGGAAATAACGCATCTGAATAATTACAATGTTATCCTGGCAAATATCAATCGAAATGTTTTGTTGAAAGATTTGGTGATTTATACGAAACATTTGAAGACAAACGGAGTATTGATCCTAAGCGGATTTTATGAGGAAGATATCGGTAAAATTCAATCCGAAGCCGGCAAATACAAGTTACAACTCACAACAAAACTGAGTAAAAACAACTGGGCGGCAACTCGTTTTACTTTTAAAACTGATGAATAGCACATGCGCAAACCTGGCATCATTATCCTGATCGTTTCGTTGGCTGTATTGATGTTCAATTCGGTATACAGTCAGACTTTCAAACAATTTTCAACAGAATCAGAAGAGTTTCTGAACCAATTGAAGGATATTTTCTCCAAGGTCAATTCGAAGGACGACAAGGATAAATGCGACGTGTTGTTCGATCAATTTTACGAAAGCTGGAATACAGGGGTTTACAACACCGAAAAAAAGGAAGAGATCAGGAACCTTTGTAATCTGTTTCTGAACAGGAGGTTAAGGGCCTACCCGGATTATTACAACCTGCTTTCCGGTTTGAACGGATTGATGCTTTTTGACCAGCCGGAGGAAAGTTATCTGGCATGGATCAAAAGCGTGGAGGAACTGGTAAAGGATAAACGAAGTACCAAACCCATCACTTCATTCCTGGAAACCAGCAATTACCTGATCAATGAAAGCGTTTTATACAGGTCGAAAGCAACAGAATGGAAGGCCGACAACCTCGATTTCCTTTTTGTATACGATACAATACCAAAGGTTATTTTCGAATCTTTGAACCTTACCTGCTATGCCAATAAGGACAGTTCGGTCATATATAACACCAAAGGAGTCTATTATCCGTTGGATTCTAAATGGATCGGCAATAAAGGGAAGATCAACTGGGAGCGGGCCGGATTTAATGAAGAGGAAGTATATGCCGAACTGCAGAATTACGATATTTATCTCGGTTTCTCAAAGTTTACTGCCGATTCGGTTGCTTTTTATAATAAAAAGTACTGGATGCGCCCATTACTGGGAACCCTCGAAGAAAAAATCCTAGCCAACGTAACTGAAGAGAATGCAAGTTACCCACGGTTTACTTCCTATGTAAAACAAATAGCAATCGAATCATTGTTTCAGGATATTGATTTTATCGGTGGGATTGAAATGAAAGGTGCGAAATTGATCGGTTCAGGCGACCGGGAAATCAATGCTAAAATCACTTTTTTAAAGGATAAGAAAGAATTTATCCGGATCACTTCCGATAATTTTGTGATCTATCCCGACCGTATTTCATCGGCCCTTGCCACGGCTTCCATCATGTTTGAAGAGGATTCAATTTACCATCCGGGGCTGCAGATGAATT
The DNA here is from genome assembly GCA_016933115.1 of Bacteroidales bacterium. GTDB lineage: Bacteria > Bacteroidota > Bacteroidia > Bacteroidales > JAADJA01 > JAADJA01. Next base: position 5,897 of record JAFGBL010000085.1, read on the forward strand.
ATGTGAACGACAAAAGGGAGCTTTCCCTCATCAGGGCAGGGGATGGAAGGGTCAAAAGCCCGTATTACGATTCGTATCATAGCATCGATATTTACTCCGAGGCCATTTACTGGGAAATGGACAAACCGACCATCGATTTTGAAGCCGTTCGGGGGGTATCCGGAATCGGCCTTGCCACATTTGAGTCAAGCAACTATTTTTCAGAATCGAGATACTTGAAATTGCAGGGGATCGATTTGCGAAATCCGTTGAATATTATCAAAGACTATACGGAGAAATACAATGTGAGGGATATTCATGTGCAGGGGCTTGCTGAATACATGCGGATGCCGCAGGAACAGGTGATTGCCATGCTGGTAAATCTATCCAACAAAGGTTTTGTGATTTATGACCGGGATACCCAGTTTGCCAGAATCAAGGAAAAACTTTACGATTACATCAATGCCGTGAATAAAAAGATCGACTATGATGTAATCCAGTTCAACTCAGAAACCTATCGTGCACAAAATGCTTCGCTTGAACTGGATAGTTTCGGATTGAAGTTGTTTGGTGTTCCGATAGTCATCCTGAGCGATTCGCAAAATGTGTTTATTTATCCCGATAATCAGCAGTTGATGCTGAAGAAAGGGACAAATTTTGCTTTTTCCGGGAAGATACATGCCGGTGCATTCGATTTTTATGCAAGGAAAAGCGAATTCAACTACGACCAGTTTAAACTGGAAATGCCGGTTATCGATTCGTTAAGCCTGGTGGTTTCAAGTTTTGAAACAGATGAGTTCGGGAAACGACATTCTGTGCGCGTTAAAAACGTGATTTCCGACCTCGGAGGTGAGCTTTACATTGATGAACCGAACAATAAATCGGGATTGAAAAATTTCCCCAATTATCCTATTTTTACCAGCACCAAGGATGCATATGTCTATTATGACAATCCATCCATTTTTCATGGTGTTTATAATAGGGAGAAATTCTTTTTCTATGTCTATCCTTTTACTGTCGACAGCCTGGATAACTTCAAAACGGAATTGCTTGAGTTTAACGGCTACCTGGCTTCGGCCAATATTTTCCCCGATTTCGAAGATACTTTGAAAGTACAACGCGATTATTCACTCGGTTTGAGGTCGGTTACGCCACCCTCAGGATATCCGGCTTATGGGGGGAAGGGAACATATTTCAACGATATCGCCCTGGGTAACCAGGGCCTTAGGGGAAAAGGTTCACTGCAGTACCTGACTTCCACAGCCTGGTCGGACGATTTTATCTTCTTCCCGGATTCATGTAACACCATTGCCCGGAATTTTGTCATTACCGAACAGTTAACGCCCATAGAATATCCGGCTGTAAAGGGTTTGGATGTAAAGTTGCATTGGGTTCCATACCAGGATGAAATGATTGTTAAAAGAACAGAGTTGCCCATCAACATGTTCAACAACCAGTCGGAACTCGACGGAACACTTGTCCTTACACCTGAGGCTCTTAAAGGCGCCGGAACCATGAGTTTCCAGGATGCAGAGATGAAATCGAAATTGTATACTTTCAAACAACATGAAATTTTTGCCGATTCTGCTGACTTTAATTTGAAATCAACTGAATTTGCACAATCAGCATTTTCAACTAAAAATTATTACTCACACATCGATTTTAATGAGCGTAAGGGCCAGTTTGTTTCGAACGGTGGCGCCTCCTTTGTCGAGTTTCCTGTTAACCAGTATATTTGTTTGATCGACGAGTTTAACTGGTATATGGATTCCTACGAAATCGCGATCGGAAGTATGGAAAAGGAAGCTGAAATGGCCCAATACAATGATTTGACCATACGCGAATTGATCGATGTTCCGTTGGAAGGATCCGAATTTATTTCTATCCATCCCGACCAGGATTCGCTAAGCTTTATTTCTACCATTGCATCTTACAGCCTGAAGGATTATACACTTTATGCAGAAGATGTAAAATATATCCGTGTGGCAGATGCAGCGATTTTTCCCACCGACAGAAAGATAACCATTGGCCGAAATGCTAAAATGAGCACCATTGCAGATGCCAATATCCTGGCCAATACCGTAACACGATATCATGAAATATATGATGCTGTTGTTAACATTAAAAGCAAAAGAGAATATATCGGAATTGGTAATTATGATTATGTTGACGAAAAAGACTTCAGGCAGAAAATTTTCCTGAAAGACCTAGGAGTTGATCTCACTCATCAAACGGTTGGTAAAGGTTCTGTTTCCGATTCTACCGGCTTTACCATCAGCAATGATTTCGATTTTGCAGGTAATATAACTTTGAATGCCAACAACCAGTTCCTCAGTTTTGACGGAGGGTTCAGGATCAGGCATACGTGCAACCCGGGCCGTCGAAACTGGATTAAGTTTAAATCCGACATCAATCCGAAGGATATTTATATCAATGTGGCTGAAAACCTTACCTCACTTGGCAATGAAAATATAGAGGCATCCATTATGTTCAGCAATGAGACAAATCGTTTCTATTCAGGATTTTTGAACGAAAGGCGCAACAGCTCGGATCAGAAGATTTTATCTGCACATGGGTTTATAAGGTTCGATAAAATAACCGAAGAGTACAAGATCGGGTCGATGGAGAAATTGAAGGGCCTCAACATGGCGGGTAATCAACTGACACTGGGACGGAAGCAATGTATCCTGACCGGTGAAGGAACAATGAACCTGGGTGCCGACCTTGGAAGGGTTTCAGCACAGGCATACGGTAAAATAACTCACTACGTCATACCGGATTCTACTCAATTTGACCTGGTTTTATCCGTGGATTTTCCATTCGATGACAATGCCCTGGATTTGCTTTTTGAGAATATGACAGGTAAAAACCTGCAAGGCGTCAACCTTACCAGTCCGGTATTTTTGAAAGCACTTTCCGATATGCTTGGTGAAGAGGAAGCTGAAAAAATTGTTGCCGATGTCAGGTTATTCGGTAAATTCAGGAGATATCCCGATGAATTGCACCATACAATATTATTCAGTGACGTAAAATTCAAATGGAATTATGCAACACGGTCATATATTTCGGAGGGCCCCATTGGAATAGGCAGTATAGGCAAAAACCAGGTGAACAAATATGTTGAAGGATATATTGAGATCGAGCGGAAAAGAACGGGAGATGTATTGAGCATATACTTGGAGTTTGAAAACAGTAGAAACTGGTATTTCTTCAATTACCGCAACAACCTGATGCAAACCATATCTTCGAATACCGAATACAATAATGTGGTCAGGGAGTTGAAAGACGACAAACGAACGGTTAAAGAGGATAAAGAAGGGGATGAATACCGGTATATTATTTCTAACCTCAGGAAAAAAACGGATTTTCTTAGAAAAGTTCAACAGTAACTATGGATCAAACGACGATCATTTATTTCTCAGGAGCTGTGCTGGCCTATTTGATCGGCTCCATTCCGACGGCTGTCTGGATCGGAAGGATTTTTTATCATGTGGATGTCAGAACGAAAGGAAGTGGAAATGCCGGAGCCACCAACACCATACGGGTGCTCGGCCTGAAGGCAGGTATACCGGTATTGATCATCGACGTTTTAAAAGGCTGGCTCGCCGTTTACATGGCCAAATTTTTCTGGATGTCAACCACAGGATTCCCCGATTTCATCGACCTGAAAATCATTTATGCAATTGCTGCGGTAATTGGTCATGTCTTCCCGATTTATGTTGGATTCAAAGGAGGCAAAGGCATTGCAACCTTGCTTGGAATTGGAATTGCACTATATCCTATTGCCGCATTCATAGCGCTTGGAATTTTTATTATTGTCCTGCTCCTCACAGGGTATGTTTCGCTATCTTCAATATCGGCTGCGGTTACTTTTCCGGTTGTATATATCTTTATCCTGGGTCAGTCACAATATATTTCCTTGATGGTTCTGGCATTAGCCGTGGCTATTTTTGTTCCGCTTACCCACAGGAAAAATATCCGAAGGTTGCTAAAAGGGGAAGAAAATAAATTCAGGGTCAATAAAAATTAGTGATTTAAACGCCTTTTTGTCCCTGGAAATAGTGCCTTCATTTCATTTATCGGGTAGTGTTTTATACGATTTCGGAGAATGTAAAATGTACCTTTAGCCCCGAATATTTTATTCAAATAGTTTAAAATCAGTATTGTATAGACAAATTAGCCGGATAATTTCTAAGTATTGATTTTCTAATAAATAGTTGAATAATTTTATAAATATCAGATAATAAATAAGTTATCTCATTTGGTATAAAGCTTGGTCAAAGTCATTTCCCAAATAGCTTCTATTTGGAAAACTAAGGTGGACCAACATGAAAACAATTAAAGGAACTAAAAAGCGCAAATGGACTAAATTAATTTTAAGCTGTATCCTACTCATGACTACCCTGGCCATTTTGGGCCAGGATGCCGGTCAGTCCGAAACTACTTTGATCAAAAAAGCTGAACAACTTTTTAACCAGCAGGACTACCAAAATGCCTTGCCCTTGTATGCACAACTCGTTAGTGTTCATCCCGATGAACCTGATTTCAATTATAAATTTGGAGTTTGCACCCTGTTTGGTGATAAGGGTGATAAAAGCAGGCCGATCAGGTACTTGAAAAATGCAGAAAAGGGAATGAAAGACAATTCCGAATTGAACTACTATTTGGGATTGGCTTATTATCAAAACAGTGATTTCATCAAGGCAATGCAATACCTGAACCTCCACCTTGCCAAGCTGGCACCTAATTCATCGGATAGGCCGATTATATTGGAAAAGGTAAACGCCTGCCTGAACGGGATCAACCTGCAGGGGAAAAATTTGATTGCAGAAATTCTGAACAGCTCTGAATTTCAACTTTCGAATTTTCATCGTGCATACCGTGCCGACGAATTTGAAGGAATGTTGCTCCTCAAGCCTGACGCTCTCAACTCGCCGCTGGATAAGAAAAGCGGCAATGTGAGTTTTGTATTTGTGTCCGAACCCAGGAATGTAATTTATTTTTCTTCGCTCGGAAAAGATGGTTCAAATAAGGATATTTACCAGGCTACACTCCTCGAAAACGGAAATTGGAGCGAACCCGAGAAACTGGATGAAATAGTAAATTCACCTTTCGATGAAGATTATCCGGTTTTGATGGACAACGGAACCACCCTCTATTTTTGCTCAAAAGGTCATAACAGCCTGGGGGGATATGATATATACCGGACAAAACTGGATACGGCAAACAATGCCTTCAGTGAGCCGGAGAACCTTGGGGTTGGAATCAATTCGCCCTTCGATGATATTTTGTTTATAATTGATAAAACCAAACAGCACGCTTATTTTACTTCAGACCGGGATAACCTCAACGGGTCTGTTAGCGTTTTCAAAGTCAGGATGATTGATGATCCCTTTAATGAGCAGTTGTATGCACAGACTGAAGCTTTAAATCAACTTGATAATTTCGGATCGAATGCATCTCAAGGTGTGAACCATCAAACTACGGTTTCGAATTCAGGCCAGGACAAATCTTCCCCTTTTGAACAATCTTTAAGTCAGTTGGAATCATCGGATCCGGCTAAGCGTGCTGCTGAAATGAAATTTAAACTGGCCAGGAACAAGCAGATGACCGATAGTGCATTCTTACTGGTTGCCAACACCAAGGATTTGATCAGGGATCTGACCAATCAACGCGACCGGGCAAATAGCATTTCTCAGAAAAATGCAGAGCTGGCCAAACTGAATGAAATTGAATTTGAAAGGATCATTGCAGGAATGTCCAATATTGCTGACGAAGTAATATATGAAACAGAATTGAAAAAGGCTACAGATTTAAAGAAAGATATTCTTAAATTCAGGACGTTAGCTGATCAATCCGGTATTATTGCCAGGAATTTGGGAAAAGGTATCAAGCAAAAAAATGATGAACTTGAACAACTGAAACTAAGGGCCGGTAAGATTCAATCACTGGCTGTAACGGGCACAGTGGATGAGGCGCAAGATATTTTTGCCGAACTAATGAAAAACTACACACTGGCTGACACCCTGCCAGACTATAACGATCAAATTGTGACCATTGCCAGGGGAAATGTAAAGGTTGAAATTCCGGAAACTGAACTGGCATTTGTTGATAAATTAAGAGACGATTTTCATGCCGAAACAGTGATTGCAGCTACATCCTCCAGGCCCAAAATTGATGAGTCAGTACCCATCATTGTTGTAGACAAGCGTACAGGTTATCAAACTGAAAACCAAAAAAATATTAAGGCCTCAACTGAACCTCAGTTTGAGCCCGTCATACTAATCAGTCCTATACAGGCTGAGAATTTGACATACAATACCTTTGATCCGGCTGAGGAAACAATTGAAATAAATTTCACTGCTGACCAGGTTAAACCGGTTCAACAGGCACAACATATACAGTTTGCCGAAATGGCATTTGCAAATGCAATTCCTGAAGATGAAGCTGTTGAAATTAATTTTGATATAGATAGAATTTCGGCTATAAAAGCAGCAGAACATATAAGTTACGCTGAGTTGGCAGTTTTGGAAATCCCCGATGAAGATTTAGAAATAGATTTTATTTCTGATCAGGTAATGCCAATTCAACAGGCAGAACAATTCCGGTTAGCAGAATTGGCATTTGCAACAACTTTTCCTGAAGATGAATCCGTAGAAATTACTTTTAATATTGATAAATTAAAAGCATTAAATACAGTTGAACAGGTAAGTTATGGCGAGTTCGCTGTTTCGGAAATTCCGGATGAAGAACTGATGATTGATTTTACTGCCGACCAGGTTGAAGCCGTGAAGAACGCAGAAATGATTGCTTATAATGCACCTGCTCAATCAGAAATCGCCGCAAATGAAGAACTGGAGTTGAACCTGAAGACGGATGAACCCACGGTGGTTATTCCTGATCGTGTTGAGCAGATTTCTACTGAAAATATCCTGATGGCACAGACTACTCCGGACGAAGAAAGCCTGGAGATAGATTTTACTGCCGACCAGGTTGAAGCCGTGAAGAACGCAGAAATGATTGCTTATAATGCACCTGCTCAATCAGAAATCG
>JAFGBL010000086.1 GCA_016933115.1 Bacteroidales bacterium
AATCGCTGCAAGCAGCGGGGAATATGACCCTGAGATTCCGATACACTGCGTTATTGGGATTAGTTCGACTTTGTTATTTCGGTGCATTATCGTTTCTGAAATAATAGTCTCACTGATTTAAATTCATTCTAAATTTCGATTTAACAGATTCTGGTGATCTTATAAGGAATCTCCAAATGAATTAGAATTTAAGCATTTACAGACTAAATATTTCATTATCAAGCGATATGAACGGCTGTGCATATTGCTTTTTTACTGGGAATCATATTGATTTTTTAGGATTAAAATATACTTTTGTGAAATAAATAACGATTTACCTATAATAAATAATAAACAGAGATGGAAGATGTAATGGAAATGAAAAAGGCCCACGAAACTATTACCACCTGGAAATACAATTGGGTACCGCTTGATAAAGGCTATACGGATAAAATTCTCTATATCAACCTGAGTAATGCCGAAGTAAATGAAAAATCCGTTCCGCCACAAATGAAGGAAAAGTTCATCGGTGGCAGGGGCTACGGGCTTAGGTTGCTGTGGGATGCCACAAAACCCGATACCAAATGGAACGATCCTGAAAACGAAATCAATATATCCTCCGGCCCTATTGGGGGTATTACCCAGTATTCGGGAACCGGTAAATCGATTTGCGTTTCTATTTCGCCTCAGACCAATATTCCTATCGATAGCAATGTAGGTGGTCATTTTGGCCCCTTCCTCAAGTTTGCAGGGTTCGATGCAATTGAAATACAGGGGAAAGCCAGGGAAGATGTTATTATTTTTATTGATGGAATAAATCATCATGTAGAGATTTATAAAGCGCCCAAGGAGCCTATAGATAGTCATTTACTGGCCGAAGCCCTGCATGAAATGTATGCTGATGACGAAAAAGATAAAAAAAATGTGTCGGTAGTTTCTGCAGGTCAGGCAGCCGACCATTCACTCATCGGGATGCTGAATTTCAGTTTTTACGACCCGAAAAGGAAACTTGTGAGGCTCAAACAAGCCGGGCGAGGCGGGATCGGAACTGTATTCAGGGATAAAAAGATCAAGGCCATTGTTGCTAAAATTCCGGGAGTAAAAGGAAACCTGAATAATGTAGTAGACCTGGAAGCCATCATGGAACGAGGTAAACGTTTCAACAAGGAAATGCGAGAGCTGGATGATTCGCAGGCGGAAATGAGAAGTAAGGGCACAGCCCATCTTACCAACATTATGAATGATTATGATCTTTTGCCGGTCCATAATTTCAAATTCGGGAATCATAAAGAAGCCGATAAAATCCATTCCGAAGTTTATAAACAGAGGTTTACACAGGGTGTTCCGGATGGTTGCTGGATCGGCTGTAATATGTCGTGCGCCAAAGGTGTGGATAATTATCTCCTTCGGACCGGACCCTATGCAGGGCAAAAGGTGATCGTTGACGGACCCGAATACGAAACTGCCTCATCCCTCGGTTCTATCATGGGAATTTTTAATCCCGATTTTACCATTGAAGCCAATTTCTATTGCGATACTTACGGCATTTGCACCATCACCTGGGGAACGATAATGGGTTTCATTATGGAATGTTATGAAAACGGTATACTTAATGAAGAGAGAACAGGAGGATTTAAACTCAATTTTGGCAATGCCGATTCAGCCATGGAATTGCTCCACCAACTCGCAAGGGGGGAGGGCTTTGGTTTGATCGCCGGTTTGGGTGTTCGTAAAATGAAAGAAATGTTTGCGGAAAAAGGCTGGGGTGATCCACAATTTTTACAGGATATCGGTATGGAGAACAAAGGCCTTGAATATTCCCAGTATGTTTCAAAGGAATCGCTGGCCCAGCAAGGTGGTTATGCCATGACGAACAAAGGCCCACAACACGACGAAGCCTGGCTGATATTCATGGATATGGTGAACAACCAAATACCCACTTTCGAAAACAAAGCCGAAGCACTGCATTATTTCCCCATGTTCCGCACCTGGTTCGGATTACAGGGATTGTGTAAATTGCCCTGGAACGATGTGGAACCGGTGAACAATGCAGAAACCGATGAACCCGCAAAAGTTCCGGAACATGTGGATAATTATGTAACGATTTACAAGGCTGTGACGGGAAAACCTTTTGATAAGCAAGAAATGATCCGGCAATCGGAACGTGTATATAACTTTCAGCGGATTTTCAATATCCGGAGGGGTTATGGCCTGCGGAAACACGATGCCCAGCCTTACCGCGCTGCAGGCCCTGTTACCGTTGAAGAATACGAATCAAGGGCAGAGCGCTACGACAAGCAGATGAAGGAATTGATCGGCATTGATCCGGAAGGCAAATCAGTATTGGAAAAACTAGCCATTACCCGTAAGTACCGTGAAGACCGCTATGAAAAACTACTGGATGCCGTTTACTTCCGACGGGGTTGGACAAAGAATGGCGTGCCTAAAATTTCACACCTCAAAAAATTGGGCATGGATTTGCCGGAGTTGATCGAGATTGTGGAGCCATTGCAGGGTGAATGATCTGAATTTATATGATGAAATTTAATATTTTTTGAAGTTCTTTGAAAAAGGAACTTTTTAAACTGATTAATTCACAAAATTTATGAATTTTTCAGATCAATTTGAATTTTATCATTCATTTTAAAAGTATCAATCAAATCCTGTTACTTCTCAACAATCTAAATTTTAGAATTGAATATACTAATATTTAGTATTATGGCACATTTCATTTTGATGTGCCGGATATTAAATTAGTTCATTTAAACATGCAATAACCTGTTGATTCTTTTTTAAGTTTTAACTGGTAATCCTGAAAGGATTTAATATAAATAGCCTTGCCTGAAGTGTGGGGAAAGAAATATGAAAGTTAAAAAGAATCCTAAAAGGGTTCAATTAATAAATTGACCACTGAGTACCCATACGCAAATTCTTTACCAGACAGTATTTGGCACCTGTAACAATGAACCGACCATGATTGAATCAGGTCAGGAAAATCTTTTCAAATACATTTGGAAAATCCTGAAAAATAAAAAATGTCATGTATAACGTAAATTGTTATTATCTTTTTTAGAAATCGATGGATTCGTCCAAAAATGTACTGGTCCATTTCGATAAATTTGCCCTAAACAATTGCTGATGAAAGTTCATTTTATAGCCATTGGAGGAAGCGCCATGCACAACCTGGCGATTGCCCTGGTAAAAAAGGGTTATGCGGTAACCGGTTCGGACGATGAGATTTTTGAACCTTCCAGGAGCCGGCTGAAAAAATACGGCATCATGCCTGAAAAGGAAGGCTGGTATCCTGAAAAAATCCGGTTTATACCCGATGCGGTCATCCTTGGTATGCATGCCCGGGATGACAATCCTGAACTGCTGGAAGCTAAAAAACTGGGTATCAAAATTTTTTCCTATCCTGAGTACTTGTATGAACAGTCGAAAAACAAAAAGCGGGTGGTCATCGGCGGAAGCCACGGAAAGACCACCATCACCTCCATGATCCTGCATGTGTTGCAGGCACTAAAAATGGAATGCGATTACATGGTGGGCGCTCAACTGGAAGGATTTGAAGTGATGGTGAAGATCAGCGAAACCGCCCCGGTCATGATCCTCGAAGGGGATGAGTACCTCACCTCCCCCATCGACCGGAGGCCTAAGTTTCATGTCTACAGACCCCACATAGCTATGATCAGCGGGATTGCCTGGGATCACATCAATGTTTTTCCTACAGTTGAAAATTATGTGGAGCAATTTCAAATTTTCGCCGGGCTGATCACCCCGAACGGTTCCCTGATTTATTGCAAGGATGACCCTGAAGTAAAAAAAATTGGCGAAAACACCCGGCCGGATGTGCTGTCTGTGCCATATTCGCTGCCCGAATTTTCCATTGTTGACGGAATAACCTATATCCTTCATCAAAACAAGAAAATTCCTTTGAAGATATTTGGGGAGCACAACCTGCTAAACCTGGAAGGTGCCCGATTGGTATGTAAACAACTGGGCATTGGAACTGAGGATTTTTATAGTTCCATTCAATCCTTTTCCGGGGCATCCAAAAGGTTGGAAATCGTGGCTCAAAATACGGATACAAAGGTTTTTAAAGATTTCGCCCATTCCCCTTCAAAATTGATGGCTACGACTTCGGCTGTTAAAAAACAATTTCCTGAAAGGGAACTAGTAGCCTGCATCGAATTGCATACCTACAGCAGCCTGAATGAAAAATTCCTGGGACATTACAAAGGCTGCCTCGACCATGCTGATATTGCTAAAATTTATTTTAATCCGCACACCATTCAACTGAAAAAACTTCCTGAAATTAAGCCCGATCAGGTGAAGGAGGCTTTTGGAAATTCTCGGGTGGAAGTTTATACCGACTCAAATCTTTTAAAACAGGATTTATTGAAAATCAATTGGAAAAATAAAAACCTGCTGATGATGAGTTCAGGCGATTTCGATGGGATTGATATTGCTGAATTAGGAAAAAGGGCATAATACTGAAAAATAGTTGGTAAAAAGCTTTAAAGTTACTTATTGATAAGGAATAGGAGAAAGTTTTATGAACTTAGTTTCAT
>JAFGBL010000087.1 GCA_016933115.1 Bacteroidales bacterium
GACCCAAATGGCCAATTTTAATTTACTAAACCATTGAAAATCAATAGGTGTTTTTAAGGGCGTTCACGTCGCGCACAAAACAGGAAAAGTGCCGGAATAACGACCCGAAGGCACAACTTGAAATATATAAACTATTTTTTAAACAAATGTACAATACCAGCTACCGTATACTGAACAATGCCGCCGATGCGGAAGACATCATGCAGGACTCATTCATGGATGCCTTCAGGAAGATCGGGGATTATAGCGGCGAAGGAAGTTTTGCCGGCTGGTTGAGAAGGATCGTGGTCAACAATTCAATCGATGCGCTGAAGAAGAAAAAAGAACTGGTACCGTTGGAGGAAAAGGATTTGGGAATTGAACCGGATGAATTGACAAAGATGAACGAAAGGGAAAATACCGCAGAATACAGGGTCGACGAGATTAAAAAAGCAATTTCAAAACTACCGGATGATGCAAGGGTCATCATTTCCTTGTATTTGCTCGAAGGTTATGACCATGAGGAAAGCTCACAAATCCTGGATATTTCATACAATGCCGCCAGGACAAGGTATTCAAGAGCAAAAAACAAATTGATCAATATGCTGAATGAACAGCGGAAAATGAAAATGTTTAATCCGAATTAAGAATCTGATCATGAAAAGCATAGAAGAAAAAATACGAAAAAATAAGGAGTTGTTCAACGACCGCGAACCGGATTCGGGCCATCTGGACAGGTTCCGGGAAAAGCTGGATCGCTTTCACAGGGAAGAAAAAGAAAGCTGGTTTCAACGGTATAACATGGCATTGAAAATTGCTGCAGCCTTGATATTATTTGTAGCCATCGTAACACTGATTTACACCGATTCTTTCACTTTTATCCGGAATATGGTTTCGGAAAAAATAATCGCCGCTGAATTGCCGGTTGAAGTCAGGGAAGTAATGCAGTATTATAATGTGATTACCGACAAAAAAGTGGCCCAGATCGATCAACTGGCCTCCTCTGAAACCGAGGCAACCAAGATCAAGGAAATGGCCCTGAGTGAACTCAATGAATTGAACCAGGACAAAATATTCCTTGAAAATGAATATGCCCGAAACCCGGAAAATGAAAGGGTACTCAATGCACTGTTGGTCAACCAGCAAAAACGAGCCGAAGTGCTCGATAAAATCATCAATATGCTTAACCAAATTAAATAACATAAAATTTAAATTATGAAAACTCTGAGGTTCAATTTTCTGGTCGTCTTTATCGCAGTTGCTTTGTTGCAGTTGCATGCCAGTGGTGATGAATTCACCAAGACCGTCAACAAATCTTTCGATATCAATAAAGACGCAATGTTGAAAGTGACCAATAAATTTGGGAAAATTCAATGTACAAATTGGGATAAAAACGTTATTGCCGTTGATGTAACTATTACCGTAGAAGCATCATCACAGGAAAAAGCCAACAGGTATTTTGATAAAATCAGAATCGAAATCGAGGGAGGCCGGGATAATGTTACGGCCACTACAGAGCTCGACGACAATGTATTTGACAAAATGAATAACGAGTTGAGTATCGATTATTTGATATCCATGCCAAAGTCAGTTAATATCGACCTGGACAATAAGTTCGGCGACATTATTTTAGATGAGGTTTCTGGTAATAGCAACATCGATCTTTCCTATGGAAATATCAAGTGCAAACGGTTAACCGGAAGTAAGAATATACTCGAAATTAAGTTCAGTGAAGGATATATCGGTTATATAAACGACGGAGAACTGGATCTCAAATATTCAGAGCTTGATATTGATGAAGTGAACCGGTTGAACGCCGAATCCAAATTTTCCGATTTTGAGATCGGAAAGGCGGATGTCATTACCCTGGAATCGGGTTATGATGATGACATGATCGGTTCTGTCCGCGACCTTGACATTGAAGCCAGTTTTTCCGACGTTGAAGTGCGAAGGCTGGATGAAAGGCTGGTTGTCGACTTTGACTACGGCGAACTAAAGGTAAAAGAAATCGGATCCGAATTTAGCCTGGTGGAAATTGTCAACAGTTTTGCGGGAGCAAATATCGGTTTTGAACCGGATGCCAGTTACCGTCTTGTGGCCACAGTTAAAATGGGTGACTTCAATTACCCGAAAGAAAAAGCAAGGCTTTCGGTAGTGGATCTTTCTTTCACATCCAACAAGTATGAAGGTGTGGTAGGTGATGATCCCAATACCAGTTCCAAGGTGCTGATCGACTCAAAAAATTCGGGTGTTACATTGTATTACAGGTAAATCAATAATAATTAACTATAATCATTTAAATCATGAAAAAAATGCAATTAAACAAATTTCTGGGATTTGTACTGGCCCTGACACTGATGCTGATCCTTCAATCAGGATGTTCCTATGGATTTGGGGGAATTAAAGGTAACGGAAATGTTGTAAAACAGGACCGTGAGATATCTTCATTTTCAGCCCTTGAGGTCGGAGGCGCATTCAGGGTATTCCTCAAACAAGGCGACAGGGAAGCCATTACAGTTGAAGCGGATGAGAACCTGCTGGATGTCATATCAACGGAGGTAAGGGGTCGTACCCTGGAAATCAAAACCACAGAGGATATTCATGATTCGGAAGTATTGAACATCTACCTTACTTTTACTTCACTTGAAAAAATGGATATCAGCGGAGCCTGCAAACTCACCGGGGAAGAAAAAATGAGGTTCGGCGACCTGGAAATAGAGTGCAGCGGTGCATCGGATGTTGAACTGAAGATGGCTGCCGGCAATCTTGACCTTGATTTCAGCGGAGCCAGCCAGATTGAATTATATGGCAGTGCCGAATTGATAAATCTGGATTTATCAGGCGCCTCCAGCCTGGATGCCTTCGAACTTGAAGCCAGGAAATATGATGCAGATGTGAGTGGTGCTTCCCATGCAAAAATTGCCGTAAGTGATGAATTGGCTGCTGATGTATCTGGCGCAGCCAGCATCAAATACAAGGGCGATCCCACCATTACCGACTTCGATGTATCTGGAGCCGGTAGCCTGAAGAAGTATTGATTTTTGCCGGTTGCAGGCAGCTTATCTAATTGTAGGAATGGAATATTGAATACCCTGGTCGGCCGATCGGGGTATTTTCTTTTCTTTAAATCCCTTCTAAAAATGTTTAATATGTTAATTTGCTGAATAATTAATATTGTAATTTTGGTCAGTCGATGAATTACAAGCAAAGTAAATTCTAATTTCGATGATGGATTACCAAATTAAAAGTTTCTTCAAATGGTTATCAAAATCGCACTGGTAATTGCCATAGTCCTGCAGCTTTTTGCTGCCATCACCGCCATCAGCCTGATCAAAAGGACCAAATACAACATCTCCTGGATTTTATTATCACTTGCCTTGCTTTTAATGGCAGGAAGAAGGATTTTTGAACTCATCCCACTGATGTCGAAAGATGAAGAATCGGTGGTAGTCACTGCCGGAAATTGGATTGGAGTGGCTATTTCGATACTGGTTGCCACTGGAATCATTTTTATCAAAAAAATATTCAAATACCTGGAACGGATTGAAAACTTCAGAGCAAGAACCGAAAGCAGGATACTGAGTACCATTATCACCACCGAAGAAAAGGAAAGGAGGCGTTTTGCAAAGGATTTACACGATGGACTGGGCCCCTTGTTGTCTTCCATCAAAATGTCGATTTCATCCCTTTCGCAGAAAAAACAAAAAGAACAGGATATAAAGGTTATCGGTAACATGGAGGAGATGGTGAACGAAGCCCTGGATTCCATCAAGGAGATTTCCAATAACCTCAGCCCACATATCCTGGATAATTTCGGATTGTTATCGGCGGTTAAGTCTTTTGCACAACAGGTGAGTATTTCCAAAGCCATCGATATCGATGTAAACTCCAACCTTAAAGATAAAAGATTCGACAGGAATGTTGAAGTTATTCTATACCGTGTAATATGCGAATTGATCTCCAACACCGTTAAACACGCATCGGCCAAAACCATCAATGTGGATTTATTCCAGAAGGAGAACAAGGTCAACCTGTATTATTTCGATGATGGTATTGGTTTCGACCTGGATGAGGTGATGAGCAAGGAATACGATGGCATGGGTATCCCGAATATCCTTTCCAGGATAAAATCCATTAATGGAACCATCAACGTTGAGCGGGAGAAGAACAAAGGTGTTCATATTTCCATCGAAGTTAAATTATAATGTATGAAGCATTACAATATTTGCATCGTTGACGACCACAAGCTTTTCAGAAAAGGATTGCAGATGTTGCTTGAGGATTTTGAGATGATAAAGCAGGTTATTGAGGCTGCCAATGGGGAGGAATTTCTGGCTATATTGGCTGAAAATCGTGTTGATATCGTATTTATGGATATCGATATGCCGGTGATGGATGGCGTGGAAGCTACAACAAAAGCCCTGAAGCAATACCCCGATTTGAAGATCATAGCCCTTTCCATGTATGGCGACGAACAATATTATTACCGCATGATTAACGCCGGTGTAAAGGGATTCCTGCTAAAGGACTCGGACATCAACGAAGTGAAAGAGGCTATCCGAACCGTCTGTGATGGAGGTAATTATTTCTCACCCGATATTTTGTACAAAATTGTTAAAAACTTCGGGTCGGTAAAAAGCCGAAGTAGTGAACTGACCGATCGTGAAGCAGAAGTTTTATATTACATATGTAAAGGTTTATCCAATGCCGAAATAGCTGAAGTGTTGCACGTAAATAAGCGAACCGTTGACAAGCACAGGGAAAATTTACTGAGTAAAACCCAATCCAGGAATACCGCCAGCCTGATCATGTATGCCATCCGGAACAAATTGGTGAATGAGTAATTCCTGGTTATCAATGCTGTAAATTTTTATACGTTAAAGGACGAATTTCCCAGATACGATTTTTCACCTTCCGGTTTTCACCTGCCTGTAATTTAGGTCTTAAGGCTGTTTTACAGACCATGACAGAGATTTAATTTTGTCAGAAAATGATGTACCATGCAAATCAGGATCTATTTTTTAGCCATTTATTTAATGGTCGGCTCTCTGTTATCCGGATGCGGCCCTTCAGATAAAAATAATGCCAACAAAAATGAAATTAAAGGAAGTGTAAGTATTTCCGGCGCTTTCGCTTTATATCCGCTAACCGTAAAGTGGGCTGATGAATTTCAGAAACTTCATCCCGGTATCCGTATCGACATTTCAGCCGGCGGAGCAGGTAAAGGGATGGCAGATGCCTTATCGGAAATGGTGGATCTGGGAATGTTCTCACGGAGTATCAGTCCTGAAGAAAAAGCTCAGGGATGCTGGTGGATTGCCGTTGCCAAAGATGCAGTGCTGCCAACTGTTAATGCTAATAATCCCTGGCTGGATCAGTTGAAAAAAACCGGCATCAGCAGGGAGGTTTTCGAAAATATCTATTTATCGGATAAAAAGCTGGATTGGAACGAAATCGTCAAAACAAATGAAAAACACTCCCTGAATGTCTATACCCGTTCGGATGCCTGTGGAGCAGCGCAAATGTGGGGCGAATTTTTGGGCAAAGACCAGGAAAGCCTGGGAGGTATCGGTGTATTCGGTGATCCCGGCATGGCCGATGCCGTCAAACGCGACCGGTTTGGCATCGGTTACAACAATGTAATTTATGTGTACGACCTGAAAACACGGAAGTGCTACGAAGGATTGGAAGTCATCCCAATCGACCTGAATGACAACAGGAAAATAGATGAAGATGAAAATTTCTACTCAACCATCGATGAAATCATGATGGCGATCGGCGATGAAAAATACCCCTCACCTCCTGCCCGCGATCTTTATTTTGTTGCGAATGGAAAGCCGAAAAATATGGCCACTCTATTATTTCTCAACTGGGTTCTGTCGGGAGGGCAAAATTTGGTGAATGATGCCGGTTATGTATGGCTTTCAGAAGGAAAAATTCAGTCCGAACGACTCAAATTAAATCCCTAATACTTGAAAATATACAGTATCAGCAGGGAATGGAGAAATCAATTACACGGAATCTGGATGGTATTCAGCCTGGTGGTCATCATTTTGTCCCCGGTAATCCTTTTCGGTGGACTGATCTACAAATCCTACGTGCTGATGGCTGATCAATCGCTGATTGACTTGTTATTTTCCACCAAATGGCAGCCTCTTAAAGGCCAATTTGGGTTTTTACCCTTTATTATAGGCTCTTTGTGGGTGACGATTCTCGCCATTATCATTGCAGGGCCCATTTGCCTGCTCACTTCGATTCACCTGACGCAATATGCAAAAAATTATGTATTGAAGATCATGCACCCGGTGATCGACATCCTGGCCGGCATTCCATCGGTGATCTATGGGGTTTGGGGAATACTGATCATCGTTCCGTTCATTTCGGATTATCTGGGCCCCCTTCTGGGCAAGCAATCCACCGGATACAGCATCCTCGCAGGGGGGCTGGTTCTATCGATAATGATCATTCCGTTTATCCTGAATATCCTGATCGAAATTTTCAAGACCATCCCAAAGGAATTGTCTGAAGCTTCGTTATCCTTGGGAGCCACCAAATGGCAGACAGTTAAACTCGTGATCGTAAAAAAAGCGCTGCCAGGAATTATTTCAGCAATAGGTTTGGGAATTTCAAGAGCATTTGGGGAAACCATCGCAGTTTTAATGGTTGTGGGAAATGTGGTAAAAATCCCGGCAGGTATTTTTCAGCCGGGATATCCGCTGCCAGCTTTGATTGCCAATAATTACGGCGAAATGCTTTCCATCCCGATGTATGATTCAGCACTGATGTTCGCAGCTCTACTGCTGTTTATTGTGGTTATCGTATTCAATTACTTTTCAAGGATGCTGATCATGCGTTATGAAAATATTTAAGAGCATATCCAACGCGGCCATCAAGAAGGCTGAGGAGCAGATTTTCCGGGTGCTGATGCTACTATCCTCCCTGTTGATACTTTTTGCCTTGATTTTGCTTATTATCAGTGTATTTGTCAAGGGTTTGCCTGCCTTATCGTGGGAAATGATCAGCCAGGTGCCTAAGGGAGGATTTTATTTTGGAAAAGAAGGAGGCATCCTGAATGCAATACTTGGTTCCGCATACCTCTCACTGGGAGCGGTTTTACTGGCCTTTATTATCAGCCTGCCCGTGGCCTTGTTTATCAACATCCACATTGTTCAGCGAAAAAGGCTGGTCAACTTTGTCCGTTTCCTGCTGGATTTGCTTTGGGGCGTGCCTTCCATTGTTTATGGCGCTTTTGCTTTTTCCATCATGATCTACATGGGTTGGAAAACATCACTCATAGCCGGAATATTTACCGTATCTCTGTTTATCATTCCCATTATGGTAAGGGGGATGGATGAGGTTTTAAAAACCGTACCCCGGGGTTTACTCGAAACTTCACTGTCGTTGGGTTCAACCAAATCCGAAACCGCTTATTTTGTCTTTTTCAGGCAGTGCACCCCAGGGATCATTACAGCAGTGTTGCTTTCATTTGGCAGGGCTATTGGCGATGTCGCTTCCATCCTGTTTACAACCGGATATACTGACCACCTGCCGACATCATTAACGCAACCCACTGCCACCCTTCCACTGGCGATATTTTTTCAGCTCACATCGCCCATCAAAGAGGTGCAGGAAAGAGCCTATGCCTCGGCATTGATCCTGACTTTTATTGTTTTGATTGTCAGTATTTTGTCGCGGGTTTTCTCGGTTAAATTTAAGAAAAACAAAATTTCGGAATAATAATGGAAAACCATTCAACAAAAATAAAAATAGAGAACCTCGATTTGTATTTTGGCAAAAAGCAGATTCTGAAAAATATCGAAGCTGAAATACCCAAAAACAAGCTTACCGTGATCCTGGGACCTTCAGGATGTGGCAAGACTACACTGCTTAAATGCCTCAACCGGCTGATGGACCTATATCCGGAAGTCCGGGTAAAAGGCCACATCCTGATAGATGATCAGGATATCCTGCATACAACCAACGGATTAAACATCCTGCGGAAAAGAATGGGACTGCTCTCACAGCAACCTTATCCTTTGCCCATGAGTATTTACCGCAATGTAGCATACGGGTTGAGGATCAGTGGGAGGCGCAAAAAGAGATTCCTCGATAAAAGGGTAGAACACTATCTGAACATGGTAAACCTTTGGGACGAAGTGAAAGACCGGTTGAAAGAACCGGCTTCCGGGCTTTCTATCGGCCAACAGCAAAGGCTTTGCCTGGCCCGCGGACTGGCAGTCGACCCGGAGATCATCCTGGCCGATGAACCCACCTCGGCGCTTGATCCCATCTCCAGCGAAGCCATTGAGAAAAAATTCATGGAACTAAAATCGAGGTACACCATCGTTGTTGTCACCCATATCCTAAGGCAGGCCAAACGGATCGCTGATAATGTGATTTTTATGTATTTGGGTGAAGTGATCGAACAGGGCCCTGCCGAAGAATTTTTCAACAATCCCAAAGAAGAAAAAACTAAACAATTTTTAAAAGGAGCTTTTAATTAAATTATCAAAAATGAAAAAATTAGCAATTTTCCTTTTCCTTGTAATGACATCCCTGTCAGGTTTTGCTCAATTTGAGATCAATGCCGAAATCAGGCCGAGAGGTGAATTCAGGCACGGTTACAGTTTGCTCCCCGGGCCCGATTCGGATCCTGCTTATTTCGTCAGCCAGCGTACACGACTGAATCTTTTATACGAAAATGAGCACTTTAAAATAGGTATCGGCATACAGGATGTCAGGGTTTGGGGTGACGGGCAGTTGCATTCTTCAACGGGAGTATTCGGAGATAATGCAAGCCTTGACCTGAACGAAGGTTGGATCGAATTAAAAACCGGTGAAAAGGGAGCATTAAAGTTGGGCCGGCAATACTTCTCGGTTGAAGATGAAAGGTTACTGGCACGGCGGGATTGGAACCAAAGTTCCATCAAATATGATGCATTGTTATATAAGTTGAATTTAAAAACCTGGGGATTTCAAATCGGCCTGTCCTACAACAACAACAAGGAAAATATATTTGGAGACGATTATAATTTATACAACGATGTCATTTATTTTGATACTACCACCCAAACGGTAATCACTAAAAAAGCAAGCTTAAGCAGCCGGATCAAGTCACAGAATTTTTTGTTTATTAAAAAGAAATTCAACGAGAATCTCCATTTATCTTTTATTGCTATGGTCACGGGTGTTCAAAATCCTTTGACGACAGATATTGTCTATGGAAAGGGAACCTATGGGTTATATGGCCAATATATCAAAAATAAGATTTTCATGAGGGGAAGTGTCTATTACCAAAACGGTAAAAACTTCAATGGCCAAAAGGTAAATGCCTACATGTTCAATTACAAGGCTGATTTCAATCTCAAACCGTGGAGTTTTGCTGCAGGGATTGATTACATTTCCGGCCATGATGCATTGAAGGAAAATGCCGGGTACCAAAAACAGGACCACTTTTTTGATATTTTTTACGGTGCGAGGCACAAGTATTACGGCCTGATGGATTATTTTAACAACATGCGGGTGGCAACATCAGGAGGCGGTCTTTCGGATATTTATACCGGGATTGGATTTGCAGTTTCTTCCAATTCGAAAATTAATTTGGATTATCATTTTTTCAGCTTACAAAACAATGTAAAGGATCCAACAACCGATGACGGTGTCAACTTCGTTTTGGATAAATCACTGGGGTCGGAATTGGATTTGGTCCTGGAAGTTAAAATCCTTCCCGAAATCAACCTGAAGGGCGGCTATTCCATGCTGTTTCCAACTAAAAGCCTCGAAAAAATGCAGGAAATTGAGCCTGGCCAAAGTAAAACCGCATACTGGGGTTGGCTGATGGTGACTGTAAAACCGGCTCTGTTCGACAGTAAAAAATGATATCCGGCCAAATCGGAAAATCGACCCTGCTGAATCCATAATTAAGGTTTGTTAACTATTGAGAATGATTCCGGATAAATAAAAAGTTTATTTTTGCAACCGTTTGAAAAGTAAACTTTTATTCATTTTTAATGTTATTGATTGAAAATATTTTAGCATGAAGAGATTCTCAATTTTAATCATTTTTTTATTTATTTTATCTTATTTATTTTCCCAGGAAACCGACAATCCTGAAAATCACTTCCTGAAAAACACCCGCCAATTGATCTATGAAGGCAACCGTTCCGGTGAGGGGTATTTTTCGGATGACGGTCGTTACCTCATTTTCCAAAGCGAACGCGAACCGGACAATCCGTTTTATCAAATCTATATCCTTGATTTTGAAACCGGGGACATTCACAGGGTTTCACCGGGATACGGCAAAACAACCTGTTCTTATTTTCAGTGGAATGGCGATCGTGTGATGTATGCTTCCACACACCTGGACCCCGATTCAAAAAAACTACAGCAGGATGAGCTCGACTTCAGGGCTTCGGGTCAAAAAAGACGTTATTCGTGGGATTACGACACACACATGGACATTTTCAGTGCCAACCGTGATGGATCGGATATCAAACGGTTGACCGACGACAAAGGTTATGATGCTGAAGGTTCCTGGTCACCGGATGGAAAACTGATCGTTTACAGTACCAATAAAAATGCATTCAACCGAAAGCTGACCAGGGAGGAACAACAAAAAATGGAAGTTGATCCTTCCTATTTCTGCGACCTGTTCATCATGAATTCGGATGGTTCGGATAAAAAACAGATTACTGATGTTCCCGGTTATGACGGCGGCCCCTTCTTCTCTCCCGATGGTAAAAGGGTCATTTTCCGCAGGTTCAGTGAAGATGGACATTCCGCTGATGTTTACACCATCAATATCGATGGAACCGGGGAAAAAAGGCTAACCGATTTCGGTTGCCTGAGCTGGGCGCCATTTTATCACCCTTCCGGGGATTATATTGCCTGGGCTGCTAACAAGGAAGGATATTCCAACTTCGAAATTTACATGACTGATATGGATGGTTTGAAAGAACCGGTCCGCGTGACTTATACTGACGGATTTGACGGACTTCCGGTCTTTTCACCCGACGGCAAAAAGCTGGTCTGGACCTCAAGCCGAACATCCGGTGGCAATGCACAGCTTTTTATCGCTGACTGGAATGATGATTTTGCCCGTGAGGAGTTGGCCAAAGCACCCTATAGAATAGGCAGTCAGGGTCATTTGAATTATAATTTCAAACCTGAAATCTCCGAAGCTGAACTGACTGAAAAACTGACTTATATTGCATCAGACGAGCTGGAAGGCAGGATGACAGGATCGAATGGTATCAGAAAAGCGGCTGATTATATCACCCATATTTACACCGACCTGGGCTTGCAGCCGATAGGCAATCACAAGGATTATTACTGGCCATTCGATTTTATTTCACAGGTAAAAGTCAATGAAGAAAACAATTCACTAAAAATTGACGAAAAAGAAC
>JAFGBL010000088.1 GCA_016933115.1 Bacteroidales bacterium
ACTGATCCCGATAACGCAGTGTATCGGGATCTCAGGGTCATATTCCCCGCTGCTTGCAGCGATTAAAATAATATACCATTCCTAATATATAACCTCGTGGCTCTGCCACGAGGTTATATATTAGGAATCCTGAGAAAATGCCGGGATTTTCAATCCCTTAAATTTTTCAAATAGAGGCTTGAATATTTCAAAAGTAATAATTAAAATCCCAGTTTTTCCCTGATCTCTTTTGGCACAGCATCTTTGTGAACCATAATATCGATGGTTTTGAGCCTGACAAAAGCATCCGAAGCGAAGAAGTAACCGTCGTAAATATGATCTTTTTCACCCCATGAATTTTTAACCTTATAAAACTTATTTCCGTCCTGGTCCTTTGCAATTCCGGTGATTTGCATGCCGTGGTCATCGGTTGAGAGGTAATTATCGAATTCCTGCTGCCTGAGTTCCTGTGTTATGGTTTTTTCCTTTACAGTTTCATCGAAACTGTATAAAGCATTATTCTTTTCTTTTTCAGTTAGTTTTTCCCATTTTTCCTTTTCGGTTCCGCTAAGGTCAGTCAGATCTTCATCAGGAACCAGCGCAATTCCTTTTTTCCAGGAAAATCCCTTTTCACTTACATCACTTCCCCAGGCAACGGTATAACCTTTTTCAATAGAATTGTTGATGATTTCCATCATTTCGTTGAGCGGAACATTGTAAAACTCGTCAAACATCCAGTTGTCAGGAATCTCGAGGATAAACTTCTCATAAAACGGATGATGCGTATAGGAGGTAATTTCAACATAATCATCCGGGTTGAAGCCCAGCATATCGGCAAAGGAACGGGGTGTGTATTCCTTGCCATTATAAGAAAAGGATACGGGATAATTCCCCAGGTATGCATCCATAATTCCTTTGAAACCATCCAGCCAAACCGGGCTGAGCTTTTTATTTTTATTTTTTATTACCGCATCAACATAGGCCGAAGTCACTGCATCCATCTCACCGTGTACATGGTTTTCTTCACCGATTACTTTGCCGCTGAATACCTCTTCAGGGACGATACCGTAAGCTTTTACCACATGCATCACATCGTGAAATGCTCCGCCGCCACTGAAATTGATCTCTCCCTGGAAACGGACGTATTTTTGGGCTTTCTCTTCGTATGCATGCCTTACGGCGAACATATCCGAAAGGTCGTATTCACCTTTGCCCATCCTGATGAGCTCTGATTCAATAAATGAAACAGTGGAGAAACTCCAACAGGTTCCTGAACGATATTGGTTTTTTACGGGGGTTGCAGGCAATTCCTTGACAATCTCAAAAGTGTAGGCGTTCTTTTCACCCGATTCTTCATCTTGTGCAACGACTTGCAAACAAGAAACTGAGAACCCCAGCACAAATAAAATGGAATAAAGTACATTCGAATTCATAATACAGTCAAATTAAAGTTTTTAAATTCTGAAAACCTGCAAATGTATAAATATTCGGAAAGAATTTTCAAGCGGATTTATTTATTACCGTTATCACCTAATATTTGGTGCCTTTTTCATCTATCATTGGTACGAACCGCACCGGGAGGACGTATTTTTGTTTCAGTTTGCCGTTTACTTTCTCCAAAAGCACCAGTTCCTGCGAATAGTGTTCTCCCACAGGGATAATCATTCTTCCACCTTCTGCAAGTTGTTCCTGCAATGGATCAGGAATATGGGAGGGAGCACAGGTAACTATGATGGCGTCGAACGGACTGTGTTCCTTCCAACCTTTATATCCATCGCCGGTTTTAATAAAAACATTTGTATAATTCAGACTTTCCAGTGTTTTTTTTGCTTTGTCAGCAAGCGAGCTGAATATTTCGATGGAGTAAACTGAATCGCATATTTCAGCCAGTACCGCTGCCTGGTAACCTGATCCGGTACCTACTTCCAGTACCCTCGAAGCCTTGTCAAGGTCGAGCACTTCGGTCATATAAGCAACGATATAAGGTTGTGAAATGGTTTGACCTTCTCCGACCGGCAACGGATGATCTTCATAGGCTTCTTCGATATACTCTTCAGGTACGAAACGATGCCGCTCAACTTTGAGCATAGCGTCCAAAACCTTTTTGTCGTGGACGCCCCGGGCTTTTATTTGTGTGAATACCATATTTTCCCTCCGTTTCTGAAAATCATTGTCAGCAGGTTCCTGTGAATTGCATTCAGTAAATAGAACAGAAATCATCATGAGTATTATTAACTTTTTAACCATCTTAATATGGATAAAGAGGAATTTTCTGAGTTTAAAATTAAAAATGACAAGATAGGAAAAAAAAAGGAATTTTAAAATCTTATCCAAATTTTAATTTTAATTGTTCGTTTAGGTTAAAGCTTTTCCTGTGATGAGGGCTGATGCCGTTCAATGCGATGGCTTTACGGTGTAATTCAGTTGCATAGCCTTTATTTTTGATCCAGCCATAGAGTGGGAATTTGTAATGTATTTTTTCCATGTATTCGTCACGGTGGGTTTTAGCCAGTATTGAAGCTGCGGCAATCGAAGCATAAATCCCATCTCCTTTGATAATACACTTATGTTCTGTGTTTTTATAAGGCTTGAACCTGTTACCGTCAATAATCAAAAACTGGGGATTTACTGATAGCCCTTCGATGGCTTTGTGCATAGCCAGAAAGGATGCCTGCAGGATGTTGATCTCATCTATTGTAATATTGGAGACACTGGCTACACTCCAGGCAAGGGCATTTTTTTCAATTTCGATCCTTAACGAGTTTCTTTGTTTGATATTTAGTTTTTTCGAGTCATTCAACAACTCATTGCTGTAGCCCTCAGGAAGGATCACCGCAGCAGCGAATACCGGACCGGCCAGGCACCCGCGGCCGGCTTCGTCGCAACCTGCTTCAATCAATTCATTTTGGTAGAAAGGTTTTAGCATCTTTACCTACCAAATTAAGTTATTAACAAGTATCAGGAGAATTAAAACAGCCATGTAAATTTCGACCCACTTGAGTCTTTTTAATTCGCACAACCAGTAGGAAATAAAAACGGATGCTGCCATCAAAATGAAAATCTGATGAAATTGGTAGCTTATCCCCGAGAAAATAAATGAGCTTACTGACAGGATAAAAAACCAAATAACCGACCAGTATCTTTTTCTGACACTGATCACTTTTTCATTCAGATCTCCGGCCAATCTGATAAACGACCATATAAACAACAGAAAGATCAGGGATACAATTAAAAATCCGGGAATAGAATAATTGTAATCAAGCTTTAAAATTGCGATTCCAGCGAAAAAATCAATATACTCATCAAAGGCCAACCGCAATGAATCGATCCAAAAGTAGTACACCCATAAGAACAAGTAGGGTGTTAAAAATCCACCGATCGCGATGATCCATTCCCTCCAGAAATAGATGCGGAAAACAAAAAATGTGAGAAAGATCAACAGGAAAAAGAATATTACCGGAAAGTAAAAAAAGGAACCAAAAGCCACCAAAAAACCGACATAGAAAACCTCGCTGTACGGTTCTTCCTTGGTATAGATCCCAAATAGAAAAATAAGGGTAATAATCATTAATATCAAAGGGATGATGATTGGATTTAGGAGTAGCAAATGTTTTGAACTGCTGATCAATATTAAAAAAACCATGGCCGGTACCAGGCTGTTTTTAGGTGCCAAATCGTAACCGGCCATCGCGTGGTTAAACAAAACCGAACCACTCATCGTCAATAAAAAAGCAAGTAAAACATTCAGAAGGCCAGTGTTTGCCAGTAAATTGTAAAGTACCTGGTATCCCGGAACCAATAATGGGAATTCGGGTTCCGGCATGGCGGCAGGATGGAGAAAGCTGCCAAGCCATAGAACAACTCCAAGCAAAAGCAGCATGCCATATTGAACCAAATAACTCGATTTAAAAAATCCTATCAGCATAAGTACCGATTAACGAAAGTTTTCATGGATGTACCTTAATTCCGTTTTTTTCTTCACAGCAGGTCTTTCCCCAAATCCCGGCGGAAATATTTGCCTTCAAAGTTGATTTTAGCTGCATTTGCAAAAGATTTTTCCAACGCTTCCTGCATGGTTTTTCCATAAGAGGTTACGGCAATTACCCGGCCTCCGTTGGTTATAATATTCCCGGTTACTTTATCATATGTTGTACCGGCATGAAATAAAATGCTATCATTAATATTATCCAGACCTTTGATTTGTTTCCCTTTCTCATAGCTTTCCGGATAACCCCCTGAAACAATAAAAACTGCAGCGGCAAAGTCGGGATCGACGTCAAGTTCCACATCTTCAAGATTCTCATTGGCGACAGCCTGGAACATTTTTAACAGGTCGGTTTTTATTCTTGGAATTACCGATTCTGCTTCCGGATCACCCATGCGAACATTGTACTCTATCACGTAAGGGTCATTATCCACTTTGATCAAACCGAAAAAGACAAAACCTTTGTATTTGATGCCTTCGGCATTCAAACCGTCAATTGTTGGTTTGATGATCCGTTTTTCCACTTTGTCCATGAACACAGCATCTGCAAAAGGAACCGGTGAAATGGAACCCATTCCACCGGTGTTCAAACCTGTATCACCTTCACCGATCCGCTTGTAATCTTTGGCAGATGGGAGGATTTTGTAAGATTTTCCATCAGTCAGGACGAACACCGATAGCTCAATTCCCGACAAAAAGTCTTCGATGACAACTCTGGCCGACGCCGCTCCGAATTTTTTATTTTCAAGCATCTCCCTAAGTTCTTCCTTGGCGGATTCAAGCGAATCGAGGATCAAGACTCCTTTACCTGCTGCCAGTCCATCTGCTTTTAAAACGTAAGGAGGTTTTTTACTTTCGAGGTATTTTAAACCTTCTCTTATTTGGCCTGAGTTAAATGTTTTGAATGCAGCAGTCGGAATTCCGTATTTATCCATAAAATTATTTGCAAAATCCTTACTTCCTTCAAGCATGGCTCCTTTTTTTATAGGACCGATTACCGGGATATGCTTTAGCTTTTGATCTTCCAGGAAAAAATCATGGATGCCGTTTACCAAAGGGTCCTCGGGACCCACAATTACCATTTGGATGCGGTTCTCAAGGGTAAAATTTTTAATACTTTCAAAATCATTTGATTTGAGGTCAACATTTTCACCTGTTGCAGTTGTCCCGGCATTTCCAGGTGCGATAAATAATTTTGTAAGTAAAGGGCTCCGGGCTAATTTCCAGGCCAGTGCATGTTCTCTTCCGCCCGATCCGATAAGCAATACATTCATTCTTTATTTCTTTATTATAATTTAAATCCTTTCAATATCCGCCCCGATTTTTCTTAGCCGTTCATCGATGTTCTGGTAACCGCGGTCGATCTGGTCGATATTATCGATGATGCTGGTTCCTTTGGCTGACAGAGCTGCTATCAACAATGCGACTCCCGCCCTGATATCGGGAGAGCTCATCCTGATTCCCCTGAGGGGATAGCTTCGGTTCAAACCGATAACCGTTGCCCTGTGAGGATCACAAAGGATGATCTGAGCACCCATGTCAATCAATTTGTCAACAAAAAAGAGGCGGCTTTCAAACATTTTCTGATGGATCAGTACGCTGCCTTTGGCCTGGGTTGCAGTTACCAGGGCAATACTGATGAGGTCGGGTGTAAATCCTGGCCAGGGAGCATCGGCTATGGTCATGATGGATCCGTCCATGAATGATTCTACTTCATATGACTCCTGTTCGGGAATAAACAGGTCATCCCCTTTTTTAACCACCTGTATGCCCAATCTCCTGAAAACTTCCGGGATCAAACCAAGGGCGTCGTAATTCACATTTTTTATCGTGATTTCCGATTGGGTCATCGCTGCCATTCCGATAAAACTACCAATTTCGATCATATCCGGGAGCATGGTATGTTCAGTTCCGTGAAGTTCTTCCACCCCTTCAATCGCGAGCAGGTTGGAGCCAACGCCACTGATTTTAGCACCCATGCGGTTCAGCATATTACATAGTTGGAGGAGGTAGGGCTCACAAGCTGCGTTGAAAATAGTGGTTGTGCCTTTGGCCAGAACCGCGGCCATAACGATATTGGCCGTACCTGTTACAGAAGCTTCATCAAGCAACATGTAGCATCCGCTCAGGTTGGCGGCTTCGATTTGATACAAACTTTCCGATTCGATGTAATTGAATTTTGCGCCAAGGTTGGTCAATCCGACGAAGTGTGTATCCAATCTTCGCCTACCGATTTTATCGCCTCCTGGTTGAGGCATATACCCTTTTTTAAAACGGCTCAGCAAAGGCCCTAAAATCATGATGGAACCCCTGAGGCTGCTCCCTTTCTGTTTGAATTCGTCCGATTTCAGGTAATCGAGGTTGATGTTGTCAGCCTGAAACGACATGGCCCCCGTGCCCACCTTTCGGATAGAAACCCCCAGGTCGCTAAGAAGCGATATAAGTTTATTGACATCCCGGATGTCAGGGATGTTATAAATAGTAATTTTTTTTTCGGTAAGCAGGGTTGCACACAAAATTTGCAGGGCTTCGTTTTTGGCTCCCTGTGGTTTTATTTCACCGTGAAGTTTAATACCGCCATTGATTTTAAATGATGCCATATTTTCCAACTTTAGCCTGTACGAATAGCAGGAATTTGTGGCTAAAATAGATTAAAAGAATCTAAATTATGGATGATTGATCAATAAGATTCCCACAGGAAAGCGGGTATTTTTCAACAAAAAAAGCCCTGGGCGGCAGCTTGAAAAGCTGCCGCCCAGGGCTCTGATCCAAAACATTCAAAAACTACTTTTTCTTTCGCTTGAAAGTACCCCCCTTTTTAATAGGTTTTGTAACTTTCTTCTTTTTGTTTTGTGATAAAATATCATTGGTAGTATTCAACGATAACTCATCCCTTAATTTGAGCTTACCCTTTGAAAGCGCTTCCAGGTGCTGAAAAATCAAATCATCCGCTACCGATTCTCGGTTCCAGTTCAGGTACGATTTTTTAAGGTGATTGGCAATGGTATGAACGAGGGCATCTTTTTCCGGACCTTCCTCAAAATCAATTGCTTTTTGAATGATTTTGGCAATGTTCGAACCGTACATCTTAAACTGTATATGGTTTTCGCTATATTCCAGTTGATCCGGTTTGCGGACCAATAAATCGGGAGAGGGTTTGTCATAAGGACTATTAACATCCAAATCGTAATTTGCAATGATGTGCAGGTGATCCCAAAGTTTATGCCTGAAATCTCCCGATTCCCGAACTGTTGGATTCATTTGACCCATGATCTGAATAATGACCTTGGCAAATTCCGTCCTTTTTTCTTTGTCTTCAATGGTCTTTGCATATTCAACCATTTTTTGGACATTCCTGCCGTATTCCCTGATAGTCAGTTGGTCTCTAGTTGTATTGTATTCCATGTTAATATAATAAATTAATAAAATTCTTTTATGATTCAGTACATTTATCTGTAAGTAACTTAGCCGTGAAATTTGCTACGGCTTTCCGGACTGTAATTCAAAATTGAAAGGTAATCAACTAATATGCTAACGAATTGAATTATCAAATATGTTGCAAAATTAAAAAATATTTTAATCCGCAAATGGAATTTCACATTAAAATGTTTTACCGTTAAACTAAAAGCCTATTGGTTTATATAATCATTAAGCTCATCAATGGAGGACTCGAAATCGAAAGCATCGTTCAGCAGGTAATAGTTGTCGATATCATAAGTTTTGTCATATGCTTCCTTTGCAAACTCAAGGCGGGTACTTTCATAATCGAACATCATCATAATATCTTTCACCTGCGAAACCAACAGGCAGTTTGCTTTCAATATCTGCCTTGCAACTGTTAGTTTTGTATCTTCGAAATCCTTACTTTCGATGGAATTTTTAGCTGTACTAAAGCGATCGCCCGACATGGGATTTTCGCATCCGGTGCTTCCGTTATAACCCGGCATCGGGTCGTAAACCTCAACAGTTTCATTTGTTTCTTCGTGTTGTTCCGTTACCGTGGTAGTTGAAGTATTTACGGTAGTATATGTTTGCTCGGTCTGTGTCTGTGTTGTTGTCATTCCTGGCAGTGAAATGTTCATATTAACATTGGTATTGTCTGTTTGGTCGTTGATGTTGATGTCCATGCTAAAACTATTGCCTGTTCCATTTACCGCAGTAGTTGTTGAAGTTGGCTCACTTATGGTTTTTGTTGTAGTGGTTGTGGTTGTTGTAGTCGGTTCAGGTTGCTTTGAAACCGGTTGTTCGCTGATTGGAGAAACTATAGACTTTGTAGATTCGGTTTTTACTTCATCCAACTTTTTCCAACTGCTGGGTTTGATTTGCCATTTGCCCTTGTTGTTTTGGGCAAGTGCCCAGGTTATAGCCGATGCATTTCCGTCTGCATCCAAACCTGTAATTCTTTTTTCTATTTCCGGTAGACTTTGATCGTCAAATTTGATCTTAACAAATGCCCATTCATTTTCCAATTTCACGTTTTCAACCCGAGACATGGGCTCTTCGTTGATTTGTTTTCCGTCCATGATCACCCAGAATTTTTCACCATTTTCGGAAAAGAAGGTTGCCAGAGGCTGTTGTGCGCTAAGGTTGAGCACAATCGTCATTAATGTTAAAAAGAAGAATAGTTTTTTCATCATTGATTGAAATTTAGAAGTTAAAAATTTTACTACGTTTAAAATTCAAATTTGATTCTTAATAAATAATATTTTTTAAAAATTTTCAATTATTTATTTTTTTAAAGCAAATGGGTTTTGGGAAAAAAATTTTATGTTTGCCGATTTGTAAAGCTTTTTTAATCACAGGATAGTAAAATGAACAAAAAAATCGGTATCCGCCATGAGGATAAATACAGAATGGAAAGGCGCGTAGCCATTATTCCGAATCATGTTGAAAAACTCACCCGTGAACATGGCCTGGAATTCCTTGTTGAACAATCACCCAAACGTATTTTTAAACACGAGGAATTTGAAGCCGCCGGAGCAAGGATTGTTGACAATCTGGGTTCGGCTCCCGTAATCTTCGGAGTGAAAGAGATGCCTAACGATTTTTTTGAGGCCGGTAAAACATATATTTTCTTTTCACATGTAATCAAGGGCCAACCCTACAACATGCCGATGCTTCGTAAAATGATAGAAAAAAAGGTGAACCTGATCGATTACGAAAAAGTGGAGGATGAATCGGGTCGCCGGCTTATTTTTTTCGGAAAGTTTGCCGGCCTGGCAGGTATGATCAATTCACTGTGGTCGCTGGGGCAAAGATTAAAAGAGTTCGGAATTCATACACCGTTTCTCGCCATTAAACAATCCCATCAGTACGATTCTCTGGAAGAAGCCCGGGAGGTGATATCCGCAGTAGGACAGCAAATAATTGAAAACGGTCTTCCAAAAGAAATCACCCCTCTGACGATTGGATTTACAGGATATGGTAATGTTTCGAATGGGGCGCAGGAAATTGCTGCTCTGTTGCCGGTTAAAGAAATTTCGCCAAAAGAATTGTTAACTCTGAAAGACAAGAAAACTCTTCCTACAAATGTCTTATATAAAGTTATATTTAAGGAATGGGACCTTTCAAAACCGAAAAATCCTGATATGGAGTTTGAATTGAGCCACTATTATGCTCATCCTGAAATGTATGAAAGTGTCTTTGAACAATACATTCCACACCTTACCGTACTGATGAACTGCATGTACTGGGATAAAAAGTATCCCAGGATTGTCACGAAGGATTATCTTGAAAAGCTGTATTCGCAGGGAGCTCCCAAATTAACGGTTATCGGGGATATAAGCTGCGATCAGGACGGTTCCATTGAATGTACCCACAAAGGAACAGAGATCGAAGATCCGGTTTTTGTATATAATCCTTTTACACGCAAGCCTGTGATGGGCTTTAAGGGTGATGGTTTATTGATCATGGCAGTCGATATTTTGCCCAGCGAATTGCCACGTGAATCCTCAATTGCTTTCAGCAATGCCCTGCTCAAATATATTCCTGCCATTGCATCTGCCGATTATAGTGAGAATTTCGAAAACCTCAATCTTCCTGCCCCCATAAAACGGGCATTAATTCTGCATAACGGCCAGTTTACGACGGATTATCAATATTTATCGAAATTTCTATAGGATTCAAAGATGAAAAATATTTTAATTTTAGGCGCAGGATTGTCCACACCCAGCCTGATTAAATATTTATTGGATAATTCTACTGAATTTGGTTGGAAAGTAATTCTTGGCGATATTTCGGTGCAATTGGCCGAAATGCGGATTCAAGGGCATCCTAACGGAAAGGTTATCAAATTCGATATTTTTAATGATGAGCAAAGGGCTGAAGAGATTAAAAATGCAGATATCATAATCTCTATGTTGCCGGCCAGGCTCCATTACCTTGTTGTCCGTACCTGCCTGAAATTCAAAAAAGACCTGGTGACCGCCTCATACGTATCCGCGGAAATAAGAAACTTTCATGAAGAAGCACGTGAGAATGGTATGATTATTTTGAATGAGATTGGACTTGATCCCGGTATCGACCATATGTCGGCCATGAGGATCATCGACAATATCAAAAATTTCGGGGGAATTTTAAAGGCCTTTCGTTCTTCCACTGGTGGACTGGTTGCTCCCCGCTATGATAACAATCCGTGGAATTATAAATTCACATGGAACCCCAGGAATGTTGTTATTGCAGGACAGGGGGGTGCACAATTCATTAGCTACGGTTCTTACAAGCATGTTCCCTACCACAAAGTCTTTACACGCCTGCAAAAAATCTTTATTGACGGATATGGAGAGTTTGAGGTGTATCCGAACAGAGACTCTCTTAAATATCGGTCGGAATATGGGATTGATGATATCCCCACCATGTTCCGGGGTACCATTCGCAAGCCCGGATTCAGCAAGACCTGGAATGCATTGGTTCAGGCAGGTGTCACCGATGATTCTTATATTGTTGAAAATTCAGATAATCTCACTTACAATAAGTTCATCAATAGCTTTTTGCGGCACAAAAACGGAAAGTCGGTTGAAGAAAAATTTGCAGAATACACTGGCCTTGAACCCGATTCGTTCGATATGTATAAATTGCGTTGGCTGGGATTGTTTGAGGCGGAGAAAATTGGATTAAAGAATGCAACTCCGGCGCAGATTCTGCAAAAAAGGTTAGAAGAAAAATGGAAACTCGAACCGGAAGATAAAGATATGATCGTGATGCAGCATAGGTTCGAATATGAAATGAATGGATTGGAACATACATTGGTTTCATCTATGGTTGTTGAAGGTAAAGATTCAGTGCATACAGCTATGGCACAAACTGTTGGGCTTCCGGTGGCCATCGCAGCTAAAAAGATCCTCTTGGGTGAAATCTCACTAACAGGTGTTCATATCCCCACCAAAAAGATGATCTATGAGCCGGTTTTAAAGGAACTTGAGAAATATGGTATTGCATTTAAAGAACAAAAATCATAACCATGAGCAGCAAGGTTGATTTAACTTTTCGTTATCAAAAGATTAATAACAACTGATTCACCCCCTTCAACCAACCTGTCCGCCCAAGATTTACTGGAGGTGAATTCAACCATTTCATCGAATTAACCAATCCTCCAAAGAAGTCTTTGTGAATGACTCTTGACCAATCGGTTCATAAAACCGTAAAATTTATTTTCATAAAAGCTTTTTTGTCACGGATATATTTATAAAATTAGCGGCTTATTTCGTAATATTCAAAACACATAAATATGAAAAATGTATTAATTCTGGGTGCTGGAATGGTTGTGAAGCCTATTGTTCAGTATCTGCTAAACAGAGGTTATCAGGTTACGGTTGCCACCCGTACCAAATCTAAAGCTGATTCCATGATTGGAGGACATCCAAATGGGACAGCACTGGCATGGATGGTGAATGATGATACGATGCTGGAAAGTTTAATCCGGGAGCACGATTTGACGGTCAGCCTGCTACCCTATGCTTACCATGTGATGGTGGCCAAAATATGCATTGCCAATAAAAAGAATATGGTTACCACTTCCTATGTAAAGCCTGAAATGAAAGCTTTGCATGAAGATGCAAAAAAAGCAGGGATCATCATTCTGAATGAATTGGGTTTGGATCCGGGAATTGATCATATGTCGGCCATGCGTATCATACATCACGTGCATGATAAAGAAGGTCGGATCGAAGAGTTTTATTCTCTTTGCGGTGCTTTGCCTGCTCCTGAAGCATGCGATAATCCCTTCAATTACAAATTTTCCTGGAGTCCCAAAGGTGTAGTAATGGCCAGTAATAATGACGGGAAATATCTTCGCCACGGCGAAATAAAATATATACCGCCAGAAGGCCTGTTCAAAAATCCCATGAGTACAGATTTCCCCGAGGTTGGCCCTCTTGAAATTTATCCTAACCGTGATTCGCTACCCTATATTGATCTTTATGGTATTCCTGAAACAAAAACCATTTTCCGTGGAACTTTCAGGCATCCGGGTTGGTGTGAATCACTGGATGCCATGAAAGCATTAAAATTGATCACCAACGATAAATACAATTTTACCGGAATGACCTATGCAGATATGGTTGCAAAACTCATTGATGAAAAGGACTCATCGGATATCAAATCAAAAGCAGCAAAATTCCTGGGATTGAATCAGGACGCCTATGCCTTAAAGGCTATCGAATGGCTGGGCTTGTTTAGCAACAAACCGATGAACCGGAATGAGGATTCCCCCTTTGAAATTGTTTCCGACATCATGATTGAAAAGATGATGATCGGTAAAAAAGAGCGGGATATGGTGGTGATGCAGCACTTGTTTTTGGCTTCATATCCTGACGGTTCAAAAGAGGTCATTAAATCGAGCATGCTAGATTTCGGTACTTTGGAAAAAGATACTGCCGTAGCTCGTACTGTTGCATTGCCTGCTGCCATGGGTGTTGAGATGATTTTGGAAGGGAAAATAGATTTAACGGGAGTATATATTCCGGTTGTTCCCGAAATTTACAATCCGATTCTGGACCAGCTAGAAACAGTTGGCATTAGGATGGTTGAGCAATACGGACTGCCGGAAAGTGAGATTTTGAAGTAAGACTTTTATAAAATCACTAATAAAGCCCCGTCATTTCAGCCGGGGCTTTTTCATAAAAATAGTTAATCCATTGAGCAAAGTTATCTGTTGGTGGTTATTTTATTAATTTTGGCGGCAATCGAAAAAAAGAATTAACATGGCGAAATATGGAAAATGGGTCGGACTGGGACTGGGCTGGGCTTTAGGTGGCCCGATAGGTGGTTTGTTGGGCCTGGTATTCGGTTCGATGTATGATGGAATGCAGGGTGGGGTGTTTGAGTATCAGGGGGCACAAGGCCATCCGTATGGCGCACCCGCAGGAACGACCAAAACCCGGCCGGGTGATTTTGCAGCGAGCCTCATCGTGCTTTCGGCTGCCATTATGAAAGCCGATGGCAAGGTCTTAAAGTCTGAGCTTGATTATGTAAAACAATTTTTCGTCAGGCAGTTTGGTGAGCAACTGGCAAAGGAAAACATGCTGGTTCTGCGCGAACTGTTGAAACAAAATATCAATGTACAGGAAATCGCACAGCAAATCAGATTGTACATGGATTCTGCTTCCAAATTGCAACTTCTTCATTTTTTGTTTGGGATATCCTCGGCAGATGGGCATGTTCACACATCCGAGGTAGATGAGATCAGGCGGATCAGTAATTTTTTGGGTATCCGTTCGGCTGAGTTTGAGTCCATCAAAGCCATGTTTTACAAGGATGTTTACAGCGCTTACAAAATACTTGAAACCACCCCGGATGCCAACGAAGATGAATTGAAAAAAGCCTATCGCAAAATGGCCACCAAATACCACCCCGATAAGGTGAGCCACCTGGGAGAAGAATTCCAGAAAGCTGCCAAGGAAAAATTCCAGGAAGTGCAGGCTGCTTATGAGCAGATCAAGAAGGAACGGGGGATGAAGTAGGGGCAGAGAGCGGGGAGCTGAGGGCAGAGAGCATGGAGCAAAGTGCAAAGGGCGGAGACCGGAGAGTCGAGAGCGGAGAGCAAAGGGCGGAGAGCGGAGAGCGGAGAGCAGAGGGCGGAGAGCAGAGGGCGGAGAGTAAAGAGCAAAGAGCGAAGGGTTTGGTGCGAAGGGTAAAGAGTGGCGCCAGTGGTAAGAGACAAAGAGGCAGCAACGCAGGGTAAAAGTATATTTTATACCGTCATTGCGAGGATTCCGATGGCTATCGGGAGACGAAGCAATCTCAATGTTGGATAGTTTAGAATATTTGAAGATTGCTTCTCCCGCTGAAAATGCGGGCTCGCAATGACGTTCATTATTTAACTTTTATAATTTTCTTTGTTATTGTTTCATTTCCGATTTGCACTCGGCAGAAATACATACCTGCCGGAATTTCCCTTAAATCCATAATAATTTCCTTTGTCCCCGATGGTTGATTATTAAATTCCCAGCTTTTCAGACAAATGCCGGTAGTGTTGAAAATACAAACTTTTGCGGGTTCGGAGTTTGAAACATTCAAACTTAAAACAGCATGTTCACTGACCGGGTTGGGGGAAATGCATATTTCGATTTCGCTGTAAATATCCTTTACAGTGGTTAAGCAGGCCTCTTCCACCTCCTCCGGGCTGTTGCAGCCTGGGGCGTTGTTATGAATGCTAACATTTCCGTTTGGAGCGATCAGGTAATTACAAATGCTTTCAACATTACAACCTGATAACAGTGGATTGGCCCATATATAAATACCTTGAATAGAGTTTGACTCTATGTTATCTAAACCGTTCAAAATCTCAAGTGCAGTGCCAATTATGGTAAGATGTCCTCCAATAGACGTTATACTTGATAATGAAGATATATCATCCAACAATGGATTGCTATAAATTTGTAAGTCTCCTCCGATTAAATTCAAATTTTCGAGACCGTTCAAATTAGTTATGGCTTGATTCCCCTCTTCAAAACCTATCCACATATTTCCTCCTATGGAAGTTAATCCTTCCAAACCCAGCAAATTTGTCAACGAGTCTTGGAAACTTATAATAAGGTCTTCACCAACAAATTTTAAATTATTCAGTCCTTCAAGATTATTAAGTAATG
Organism: Bacteroidales bacterium; assembly: GCA_016933115.1. Classification (GTDB taxonomy): domain Bacteria; phylum Bacteroidota; class Bacteroidia; order Bacteroidales; family JAADJA01; genus JAADJA01. The sequence continues at coordinate 15,052 of JAFGBL010000088.1, forward strand.
TCTTGCAGGGGAAAATCGTACTGTAATAGCCTAGTTCAAGGTTACCACCAATGGACACCAAACCACTTAATCCATTTAAATTTGAAATAGTATCAATCATTAAGACGCTACCTATCCTAACATCCCCCTCAATCTCCGTGCAATAGGGATAGTTGGCCGGGAAACTGTCTATATGAGCCTGGGTGGTAATAGTGATCCCTTCGGGAAGGCAGGAAGAACAAATAATGTTAAAAATGGAATCAAGAAAAATAAAAGCTTCCTGCTTAAACTCCAGCGGCATGGTATGACCACCGCTATGACTAAAAAATGTTGCCGGGATCCCATACGCATCCAGGCTGTCCTTCAGGGCAACATTACCGGGATAAGTTCCCAAAGCATCGTTCACCCCATCCCCAAATAACATTCCGAAATCATCATCCGGTGTGAGTTGTTTTACTATTTGATGACCGCTGTGTTCCAGCCATTTGGTTAAAACTGTATCAATGTATTGTCCCTGGTCATCAAGAACATATTCTACAATAGCCGGATCGATCCAGGTCTGAGGGCTGTTCATGTTGGGTGAAAAATCCCCGCTTAGAAGGAACGCCAGTTTTGTAACAAATCCTGTATTAGCATTATTAAAATCGTAAAAATAGGGCGGGCCAGAGGTTTGTTCATTAATAATAAGATTATGCCAGTTGTCCAGACATACTTCCATAACACCACCATATCCATGTGCCGCTATGGCCCTGAACTTATCTTTATATGAAATACCTGGGTCAAAACATCCGTTACCGCCCATGGATTGACCCATAAGGGCTCTTTTGTTTTTGTTGGGAAAGGCCCTGTAATTTTCTTCAATATAATCTACAACTTCAGTAAAGTTATAGGTCTCAAAATCACCCCAGAGTGGTGAGTTCACGTACATGGTCCCACCAAAAGGTCCTGCCTGGTTGTTGGCACAAACCATAATAAAGGGTTCGATTTCGTTATTTAATATCATCTCATTCGCTATTGGGGCATAATACTGAAGATCATCCTGATTTGTAAGCCAACCATGCAGGAAATATACAACCGGGTAATACTGGTCGGGATTTTCATCGTAACCTGGGGGTAAATACACATCTACAAGCATTGTCTGTTCAAGGACATTGCTATAAAATGAATCATCAATAATATTGACTTGTGCGAACAATAATTTTGCTGTTAAAACAACTACAGTTATAAGTGTAATTTTTTTCATGATGTTCTTGTTTTTGAGGCCCGTCATTGCGAGGAAATTGGGCTGGGAATTGTGAGGGCTGACGAAGCAATCTCAATATTGAATAGTGCACTGTATTAGGAGATTGCTTCGCTCTGACCCTTTATCCTCCCTGTTGGCTCGCAATGACGGTCATTAATTAAAGTTTTACTATTTTCTTGGTTATCATTTCATTTCCTGCCCGCAACTGGCAGAAGTAAATCCCCTGCGGTAAATCGTCAATGTCACAATTGATTGAATGATTACCTGCCGGCATAACTTCGTTTTGCAATCTTTTGACTTTCTTACCGGTGATGTCGGTCAACTCGATGATTGTCTGGTTTTGGTTGTGAAGGGTGTAGGTTATTTTAATTTTTCCGGAAGCAGGATTGGGTTGTAGGCTAAAATGGAAAGGCGACAGATTTTCATTTAGAGCCGTCATATTATAGGTAACTTCCCATCCGTCGTTGCGGACACTGCTACTAGTCTGGAAAGCCAGCATCATCTTGCCGCTGGGCGAAGTAACCGGTGGCGGTGGGGTTTCATATTCCCCGCTGATCTCGGCCAGCAACTCCTGCGTATCTGCATCATAAATTTTCAATTTGTCATTGATTTCTTCTGTGTTGAAATAGTTGAATCCCAATGTCAGCGGATGGTTGATACCCGGGTTGATCAACCACATGCAGGTTGTTCCGTTATAATAATAGAAATCCCCGCTGCCGTCATCAAAGGTGGCTGCCGGTTCGGTCACCTGTGTCATGCCAGCGCACCAATCGGGTTGCTCACAGGTATAATTCAGATAAAAACCTTCAGCGGTATTCTGGCCGTCGGTGATAAATTCGATGAATACTTTATTTCCGGTGGAAGTAATGGGATCGGGTAAACTACTACCGGTCAATCCTGCCAATAGGGGAGCGGTATTATCTTCCCCGTCGTAAATATTTAAGAGGTCTCCTTCGTAAAGATCAAATCGTTTTAGTGCAATGGTGATGTTGGTTATTGAATCCATTTCAGTTTGCGGGTCAATGAGCCAGGAAGCCTGTGTGTTATCGGGGTAGTTGTTTAACGGACCACTTGCATCACAAATAGATCCTTCAAAATAATTGAGTGTATCTGCACCTCCACAATATACCGGATAAGAATATTGGAGGGTGTCGGGGCAAATATATTGTACAATGGATTGACCAAAATTATATCCCAGGATATTATCTATGGAATAATAACCATTGCTTGAGCCTCCCCATCCCAGGTTAAAATGGAAATATTCCTCGTCCTGATAACCGTCGCACACAAAGGCATGACCGGCTCCACTGGAGGGTGAACCGGAATAATACAGGGGATATTTGTTATCCAGGTTATTGATCAATATCCCCTTCCACTCGTCATCGGGTACAGTATCCCGTTCAATCCATTGATATGGAAAAAATTTGGTGAAATAATGAAGCGAATCCCCTGTTGAAGGAGCCGATCCCCCGGGTGCAAAATCCATATGTAATCCTACCGCCGTTTGATAAATATATTCGGCAATGGCCAGGTTTACAGATCCCGGATCGTCACACATTTCATGAAAACGGTACCAGGTTTCACCAAAATTGGCAGATTGCATTCCATACTCGGGATGGGTAGGAGGGATATAAGAGGTATACCCCTGGCCGTTAGATGGCCACCGCCAATAATAAGCAACTTGTGCTGCGGCTGTTGCCACACATCCTGCCCAAGTATGGCCGCCAGAGCCACCGGTTGATGTTTCAGGACAATAATAATTATAAGGCCATCCCTGATCCCACAAGGTGGTAATCAGCGGTTCAACAGCCTTAATGTCTTTAATGAATGAGATAATTTTGAAATTGTCCTCCAAATAGTAATCCCAAAGTTCTGCAGTCCGGCTGGCCGGTTCAATTTGTTTCTCCCGGGCATATTTTACCTGGTCGACATAATTCTGAAACCACCACTGCACATTGGGCGGCCGGTTCTCAAACCCAAAATCATTTTCAAAGGAATAACCCAGCACCGGATTCAAACGGTCGTCGGCTGACACGATCACAAATCCACCCTGGTTGATATGGAAAACATGGTAAAAGTTTTCTATTCCGTCAGTTTCGGTATAAGCTGACAAAATAAGCAACTGATCATACGAAACCTGTCCTTCGAACCGGTTGTATTTCTCAAAATAGAAATTCAGGGCCACTCTTTCGGCCTTTTGAATAGGAACATTTTCAGCGAAAATGGAAAAAGAAAAAACAAATAAAATAGCGAAAAGTAAAAATTTTGCATTCATAACCCCTGTATTTTTTGTTAATAATTATGTTGACGAACTATGTTATAAATTTACAATATTCAAATCCCGGAAATGAAACAGATTTGTGAACGCCGGGAAAAAATGTGTGAACGCCCGGGTTGAGTTAGTGAACGCGCAGTAGTAGAGATGAGTTTTGAACTGGTTTGGATGAGCTTCTGGCTTTTCACAGTTAAAGTTTTGGTAAAGATAAATGCGCAATATTTTAAAAACATGGCAGAAAACCACTACAAATTTTTTCGGTGGTTTTCTACTGTAAAATCAAAGTTATAACTTTACCCGCAATAATTTGTTAAATTGTCAAAAAGAATAATGAAATACGATTTCGACGAGATCATTCACCGTAAGGGTACTTCATGTGTGAAATGGGATTATGCAGAACGTTTCCTGGAGGCAAGCGATGTATTGCCCATGTGGGTGGCCGATATGGATTTCAGAACGCCCGATTTTATTGTGGATGCAGTGAGGGAACGGGCTGAGCATGAGGTTTTTGGATATACATTAAGGCCGGACAGCTACTATGAATCGATCATCAACTGGATCGGGAAAAAGCATCATTGGAATATAGAAAAAGACTGGATCATTTTCAGCCCGGGCATTGTTCCGGCAGTAAATATGGCTGTGATGGCTTATACCCAGCCCGGCGACAAGGTGATCGTGCAGCCGCCGGTTTATTTTCCGTTTTTTTCGGCTGTAACCGAAAACGGCAGGCAGTTGGTTTATAACCAGCTTGTCCTGAACAATGGCCGGTATTATATGGATTTTGATGATCTGGAAAAAAAGATCGACAACCGGACTAAAATGGTCATCATTTCAAATCCGCACAACCCGGGGGGCAGCGCCTGGACGAAAGAAGAACTGGAAAAACTGGGTAAAATCTGTATTGACCATAATCAGATCCTGGTTTCGGATGAGATCCACAGCGACCTGGTTTTGAAATCTTTTAAACATACCGTAGCCGCCAATATATCGAATGAGATTGCAAAAGTCTCCGTTACGATGATGGCACCGAGCAAAACCTTCAATCTGGCGGGGATGGCCACATCTTCAGTGATCATTTCAGATCCCGATTTAAGGAATACCTTCCAGGTGATGCTCGACCGGGTTCATGTGGGTATGGGAAACCTTTTCGGCATGGTGGCTTCCGAGGCAGCCTATACCCATGGCGAAAAGTGGTTGCAACAGTTGGTTGAGTACATTCAGGGAAATGTAGATTTTGTTGATGGTTATCTCAAAAACAACATCCCGAAGGTGCGGATGATCCGCCCTGAGGCCACTTATATGATCTGGCTTGATTTCAGGGAACTGAAAATGAATGACCGGGAATTAAAGGATTTCATCATTCTTAAAGCCAGGCTCGGGTTAAATGACGGGCCAACCTTCGGGCCGGGTGGAGATGGATTTCAACGTATGAATGTAGCCTGTCCGCAGGCATTGGTAAAAGAAGCGATGCATCGATTGGAAAAAGCCATAAAAAGTTTATCATGAACCAAAAGGATGAGGAATTGGTTGTGATGGAATATTTCAGGAAAAATTATCCTGAATTTCCTGCCGGAAGGCTTATTCCTTCCGAATCGCCTGACTTCATACTGAAAATCAATTCAAAAAAATCCATTGGTATTGAACTGACCAGGTTGGATAATATGGCTAAAACCTTACCGGAGAAAATTCAGTCCACCCTTAATAATAAAAACGATAAACTGAGAATTTACCAAAACGGAAAATTCCAATCGATCTGGCTGATTATTTACGCTGATTTTCTGGAAGAATCGAAAAATTTCAACATCCAAAATAAAATGGACAACTGGAGATTAAGTTCTCAATTTGATCGGGTCTATCTATTTGAACTGTTCTATAAAAATATATTAGAATTGCTTATTTATTCCTGATTATGCTCTTTTAGATTTGCCAAACAGGAGGTGTGCAGGCTAATCCGTAAGCAGATGAAAGGGGGATTTCAAAAATCCCCGGTTATTTTCGTCCGGATTATCCATCGCCATTTCCGGCACAAAATCAGGAAAAGCAGAGTACAGATGATTCAACCCTTAAGCGATTTTCAGAAAATATTCCACCCCTGCCGGGGTGGTGTTAATGTTTATTGTTTGTTTCTACCAATATTTGAGCCCGGAGGGGTCAATCTTTCACCAATTCCGAATCATGTCTTCACCCTCCTATACTCAATGCTCTTTCGGATTTCAAGTATGGCTAAAAGGAGGCTAATCTAGAAGTAAGTGAAAGGGGATTGAAATCCATGGTTATTTCCGTCTGGATTATCCACGATCATTTCCGGCACATAAATCCGGACGAACGGAGTCTTTTACTTCGCCATTTCCGAAAAAAACTTATAGAAATACGGTATGGTTTCAATCCCATTGAAAAACTGCTCCAGCGGATAGTTTTCGTTAGGTGAGTGAATGGCATCCGATTCCAGCCCGAATCCCATCAACACCGATTTGGTCTCCAGTATTTCTTCAAAGGAGGAGATAATTGGAATGCTTCCACCCGATCTTACAGGTACCGGGGTCTTGCCATACACCTGTTTATATGCTTTCTCTGCTGCCTTGTATGCCGGCAGATCAATGGGGCAAACATAACCCTGTCCGCCATGCAGAGGGGTAACTTCCACTTTTACTGATTTTGGAGCGATGGATTCAAAATGTTTTTTGAAAATACGGGAAATTTTTTCATGATCCTGGTTGGGAACCAACCGGGTTGAAATTTTAGCAAATGCTTTTGAGGGAAGCACTGTTTTGGCACCTTCGCCGGTATATCCACCCCAGATACCGCAAACATCGAAAGATGGCCTGATACCGGTCCGTTCCGTAGTGGTATATCCTTCTTCGCCTGACAATTCCTCTACATCAATGGCTCTTTTGTATTCATCTTCATTAAAAGGAGCTTTGGCCAGCTTTTCCCGCTCTTCCCGGCTTACTTCCAGTACATCATCGTAAAACCCCGGAATGGTTATCATGCCTTTATCATTCACCATTTCACTGATCATGCTGCTGAGGATATTGATCGGGTTGCCAACGGCACCGCCAAAAAGTCCGGAGTGCAGGTCTCTGTTTGGGCCGGTTACTTCCACCTGCCAGTAAGCCAATCCTCTTAATCCTGTTGTAATTGATGGAATGTTTGGAGCGATCATACTGGTATCGGAAACCAGGATAATATCGGCTTCCAACATTTCTTTATGGTTGGCACACCATTGTCCCAGGCTGGGCGAACCTATTTCCTCTTCGCCTTCAATCATGAATTTTACATTGCATGGCAATTGTCCTGTCTTTACCATGAACTCAAAAGCCTTGGCGTGCATAAAACTCTGTCCTTTATCATCGTCAGCGCCACGGGCATAAATTTTACCATCCCTGATCACAGGTTCAAAGGGAGGTGATTTCCATAAATCTATCGGGTCAACCGGCATCACATCATAGTGGGCATAAACCAGTACAGTGGGTAAATTGGGATCAATAATTTTTTCGCCATAAACCACTGGATTTCCTGCAGTCTGCATTACTTTAGCTTTATCTGCGCCGGCATCAAGAATGGTTTTTTCCCAATATTCTGCCGCTTTGAGCATGTCTTCTTGATGATCTTTTATAGAACTGATGGAGGGAATCCTGATTAACCCGAACAATTCTTCCAAAAACCGATCCTTGTTGGCTGCGATGTATTCTTTAATTTTTTCCATTTGTAAAATTTTATTTATTGTATATGTGAATCATGAACTAAGAGCGGTCAAAAATAATAATTCTGGTGAAAGTAGGTAGGGAAATAAATGTACTTTTGACGGGAAATGTGATTGATGAATAATTTTTGAGAGGAATAGGATGATGTGGATGATATAGAATGGGGATTGTGGGTGAATAGGGTAAATAGGGTAAATAGGGTAAATAGGGTGAATAGGATTTAAAGAGGTCAGTTGTTGAAATAATTAGGAAGATAAAGATTTGATAAATGTAAGTTGTTTTGATCACACGATTTAAAAAGTAGCAATTGACGACCTTAAATAATCAAATAAATGGAAGAAGAAATTTTTTCAATTGAAGAACCTATTGGGAATTACAATCAATTCAAGGTTTTTACTTCTTTGCAGTGTTGGAAGGATGCAAGAGAAGTTAAATTGTTTTTTTACAGAAAGGTTTTACCCTGTTTGCCACCTGAAGAAAAATTCAATCTCGATATTCAAATCCGCAAGGCTTCATGTAGCATAACTTCCAATATTTCGGAAGGACATGGCAGGTTTCATTACCAGGAAGCAATACAATTTTGCCGGATTTCAAGGGGGTCATTGTCCGAACTCAAGGATCACCTGATCAGTTGCTATGATTTTGAATATATCAATGAAGCCACTTATCAAGATGGATTGGAAAAGATTGAAAAAGCAAAAATCAGTCTGAATGGATTTATTGCATATAACGAACGAAAGAAAAAAGAATTAAAAGTTTACAAATAGCGGGCATTCTCAAATTCCTTTATTTACCCTATTTATCTTATTTACCCTTTTTATTTTATAAAGTTTATAATTTGAAATATCAATAAAAGAGAGTAAAAGAACAAAACAGATTAACAAATTCATATTACCCATGTCAAAAATCAGAATTGCCATCAACGGTTTTGGAAGGATTGGAAGAATGTTCCTGCGGGTGGCAAATAAAAAGGAAAATTTTGAAATAGTAGCCATTAATGATGTTATGGATCCCAGCACCATGGCTCACCTGTTGAAATACGATTCGGTTCATAAAAAATTTGACGGACAAGTTGAATTCAACAATAATCATATTGAAATAAACGGCCATAAAATAAAGGTTTATACCGAAGATGATCCGGCAAAATTACCATGGAGGGCTTTGGAAATAGATGTGGTGATTGAATCGACAGGGAAATTCACTTCGAAGGAAGATGCACTGCGGCATGTGAAAATGGCAGGTGCCAACAAAGTTATCATTTCAGCACCGGCCAAAGGGGAAAGCGATGGAGTTCAGTTTATTGTCCTGGGTGTGAACGACCATTTGATCAACAAACAGGACAAGGTCATCTCCAACTCATCCTGTACTACCAATAATGTGGCACCCATGATCATGATCCTTGACCGGTTTTGGGGAATTGAGAAAGCTTTTATCACCACAGTTCACTCTTATACTCGTGATCAGAATATCCTGGATGGGCCTCACCAGGACCTGAGAAGGGGAAGGGCTGCTGCTTACTCTATCGTCCCGACAACTACCGGGGCAGCCAAGGCGGTTACCAAAATTTTTCCCCACCTGGCCAAAAACCTTGGGGGTGCGGGTATTCGTGTCCCCGTTCCCGATGGTTCTCTAACGGATGTTACCTGCACCTTAAGCAGGCCCACAAGTATTGAAGAGATCAACGCAAAATTTAAAGAAGCATCCGAAACCTACCTGAAAGGGATTCTGGAATATACAGAAGACCCCATAGTTTCAATGGACGTTATCGGAAATCCCCACTCGGCATTGTTCGATTCCAAATTAACCGCTGTTTTGGGTGACAGGAATAAACTTGTAAAGGTAGTGGCCTGGTACGACAATGAGATTGGTTATTCGCACCGGCTTGTGGAATTGATAGAAAAATTTGTATAAAAAGGATTACCTAAACCTGATTAATTCATAAAATTTATGAATTTTCGGGCCAAACAGTTGACCCGATAAATTGTTAAAGAAATGTGAAAAAAAATACATTTAAAGGTAAAGGTCGTAAGTTTGTACAAAAAGAAATTTAAATGGTTCCCAATAATTCCAGGATAGATTTGTCCTTTCTGCAAAATTTTACCAGCCAGGATGAAGAGAAAGTCAGATATTACATACAGATTTATATAAAAACCGCAACCCAAATGTTTGGTGAACTTGAAAAATCAATGGATACAATATCCAACGAAGACCTCTATGCCAGGATTCACTCCCTTAAACCTCAGACCCGATATGTTGGTATCATAGGATTAACCGAACTATTGGTGGAAATTGAAATGGCCATTAAAAATAAAAGCAATCGTGAGGTAATTCGTCAAAAACTCGAAGCTGCTATAAATCTTAATAAACTGGGTATGCAAGAACTGGAATCCCATTACCTGGCCGAAAAGAATTTCTAATGTGGCCCTTGAATTTTCCGGTTGAATAATTGCTAAATCAAAAAATGTTTTTAGAAGATATCTTTAAGGATTTTGGCAATGTTTTCAAAAGCCTGGTCATTTTTGATAACATAATGTCTGGCACCTTTTGAAATGGTTTTCGCAGCTACTGCATACCGCTCCTGGCTGGAAAGCATTATAACCTTGGGGTCCAGTTTTTTATTTCTGATCTCTTCAAGAATTTCCAGACCGTTGGCGGCATCTTTATAAACATCGTTCAGGTAATAATCCAGGATGATCAGGTCGGGTTCATGGTAGAGGTTTTCCAAACATTCTTCCCCGGTTCCAAAAGCCATTACTTCATAGGCTGGGTTCCTCTTAAGGTGATCGGATAACATCTCTGCAAACATGATATTATCATCCACAACAAAAATCAATTTTTGCTTCATAATTTTATTCTCAAATTCAAGCCAAAGATATATAAATTCATTTTCCAAGCCTGTTCAAATGTGCCTGTATTATACCGGGGTCATCATCATTTTAATCTGATGCAACAGCTCTTCCGGTTCAAACGGTTTTGAAATATAACCGTCCATTCCGGCGTCAAAACAACGGTCCACTTCTGCCTTCAACACATTGGCGGTCATTGCAATGATGGGTATTTCGCTTTTTCTGCCACCCATTTTTCGTATCGATTTGGTGGCTTCATAACCATCCATATCGGGCATTTGAATATCCATCAGTATCAGGTCATATTCATTGTTTTGAACCTTTTCAACGGCAATTTCCCCATTCGCGGCCACATCTATTTTGATACCGGGCATTTGTGTTTCAAGAACATCACGGGCGACCATTACATTGAATTCATTATCTTCTGCCAACAGGATGGTAAGATCGTTCAGTTTAATATCGGAAGTGTTAACCACTTCAGAATCCACGTTATCAGCCAAATTGAATGGTATTTCCACATAAAAAGTACTTCCCTTATTTATTTCGCTTTCAACCCGAATTTGACCCTTATGGAGTTCGACCAGCCTTTTGCAGATGGTAAGCCCCAGCCCGGTTCCTCCATACTTCCGGGTAGTATCGGTATCACCTTGTGTGAATATTTCAAAAACCTGTTCAATTTTATCTTCTGCGATACCAATACCTGTATCACTAATAATGAACCGGATCAATACCTGATCTTCAGTTTTATGTTTTAAATCTGCTTTGATTGTAACACTTCCTTTTTCAGTAAATTTTACAGCATTGCTTGCCAGGTTTAAAATGATCTGACCGAGATGAGTCGGGTCGCCACAAATAAATTTTGGTATATTCGGATCGGTTTTCAGTATCAGTTTTAATCCTTTTTCTTCTGCCTTGAACCTCAACATATTTCTAATATTTTTAAAAACATTTGCCGGTTCAAAAGGGATGGATTCAGGTTCTATTTTCCCTGATTCGAGTTTACTTAAATCCAGGATTTCGTTAAGTATCACCAATAAACTTTCCGAGCTTTGGCGAATGGCATCCAGGTATTTCTCCTGCTCGGGAAGGTGATTGTTTCGAATCAGGATGTCCGTAATTCCCTTGATAGCATTCATGGGTGTCCGTATCTCATGGCTCATATTGGCCAGGAATTGTTCCTTGACTTTCTCGCTCCTGGTTGCCCGTGTTTTTTCCGTTTCGGCAATCATTCGCTGGCGGTCGGCTTCTTCCTTGCGCTCCAAAAGTTCGCGTCCGGCTCGCCGGATGAACCTCAACCTATTCCATAATCCGGCAGAAACAATCAGGAACATGACAACCCCTGCAAAATAGAGTTTTTTCTGTGTACGTTGATTTTTAAGCAGGGCCTCCTGCAATTCATCTTTTTTCTCCTGCAACAATTTATCTTCGAGTTTTTCCTTTTGATAATTATACTCCATATCCATTTGTACGGCTGCTTTTAAGTTGGCTTTGGCATCTACAGAATCCTTAAATTGCATCGAAATTTGCTGATGTTCAAAGGCAAGCAGGTAATTATCAATTTTGGAATAAGTATTGGCCAGAAACTGGTTAATTTTATAAATTTGAAAATAATTATTTTGTTTAGTTGCGATGGAGAGGGCTTTCTTGAAATCGTTTAATGCTTTGTCATATTGTTTTTCCTTTAACCAGATTTCTCCCCGGTAGGTAAATATTTTTACAAGACCCAGGCTGTTCATGATATCATTTGCCGTATTTTCTGCCAAAGTAATATATGTAAGAGCACTATCCAGGTTGTTTTTTCTCTCATAGAGTTGAGCAATTTTTATAAAGGTATGCATTACACCATCCTGGTTTCCTTTATTCAGAAATGCATGCTCAGCCAGTCGTAAATAATAAAGGGCCTTTTCGTAATTTCCTTTTTCAAGATAAATTTCTGCAATATATCCATCCGATGCACCAATCCCGTCATATTCATTTATTGCATACCTTAACTCAGCGGCTTTTTCATGATTTTTAAGCGCAGTCAGCGTATCGCCCATATACATGAACGTGTTTCCCAGATCATTATAAACAGTAGCGATCCCTGCGGTGTCGCCTATTTCTTCAAACAATGCTTTTGCCGAATTGAGTTTTTCAATGGCTGCCGATCGGTCGTTTAACCTGTTAAGAATAGCTGCTATTGTAATGTATGCAGTACCAATACCATCCTTATTTCCTAAGGCTTCCTGAATTTTCAAATCCTGAAGGTGGTATTTCAATGCTTCTGAAAAATTTCCCAAATACCGGTTATTCAACCCAATGAAATAGTAGCAAAGAGCCTGTGCCTTCAGGTCATTGTTGATGATGGCTTGTTGACAGGCTTTATTATAATATTGGTTGGCAATGACATATTGAGTAGTTAAATCATACACTCGACCCATCCTCATAAACAACTTGTATGTTTCTTCCCCATCCTCAAACTCCTTGTAAATCTCCATTGCATCTCCATAACATTGCCTGGCACGTCCAAGCTGACCCGAGGTTCCGTAAGCAGTAACCAGGTAACTCAAAGCTTCGGCTTTTTGGAGTTTTAATTTTTTAAGGTCGGAAGATCTGATAGGGCCCTCATGCGAGCCAATCTGGTTATTGAGCATGTCAACCGCACAATTACCGTATTTACATACACTGTCAGTTTCGCTCACCTCCAGATATTCCCTGGCCAACTTGTTCCAGGTCGATATCAGGCTGTCCAATTCCTCTTGTGCAAACGACTGGCCAACAATGAAAATGAATAAGATGAGAACGATCCTTTGCATAAAAGAGAAAATATGTTGTAATACTATCAGCCTGATTGGTTTGTTTTTAGCTCAACTCAAATAATAACAACAGTTAAAGGTGATTTTTGTTTGGTGATATTAATTTTTAAAGTATAGGATAAATAAGTATAAAAAGAAGCATATACCTGAGACTTGCCGTGTCACCAGGAATTACAAAACGATGAGATTTAATGGCATATCGGTGGCGGTGTAGGCCATGCACGAACCTATATGTACTTGCTGCGAACCGCACATCCTGGCGAAGTAACTGGGAGTGTTTGGCTACAACAATTAAAGGAAATTTGCACAAAGCAAAATATTCATGTTTTTGGGTAATAGTAAGGTTCAATGTTATATTAAACGTCGGGTTTTTGAAATGCCCTGGTTTTAAATTGATAAAAGTTGTTTCCCTGTATTTCCGGTCATTCCAATTATTCCAGTCAATTAGAGATTTATTTGTGCACCTTCCTCACAAACTCCTCAACAGCCGGAACGCCACCCTGGTAAACCAGGTAGCCATTGTAGGGTTCCCGATCGGTTATTTCGTAGTTAATGGGAGTTAGCATAATCTTTTTCACTTCCTCGGGGTCGTCGGTTTGTCCGAGTGTCCAGCTTAGTTTGACCCATGCTACTTCAGGAAGCATATTACCGAGTGGGATGATGCCTTTTGCCATCATGTCCCGGCCGGTATCATAGACAAACATATGAACATAACCCCAGATGGTTTGCAGGGTCATATACATGTGAACCCCTTTGGCATGAGCCCTTTCAATGGCAGGATAAAGCTCCTTGTTTACATGTCCCAGTCCGGTTCCTACGATGATAATCCCTTTGTAACCGGCTTCAACCAGCATATCGATGGTATCGGGTTTAATTCCAGGATAATAATACAGCATGGTCACCTGGTCGTTGAAATAGGGAAGAATTTTCACATTGCGGTCCTTGCGCCTGTGGCTAAAGTTTTTTTTGATGTGAATGATCTCTCCCCTTTTAACCCTGGCCACTGGGGTATCTCCAATGGTCCTGAAAGTAGACCTGTAGGAGGAGTGCATCTTCCTCACCCTGGTACCGCGATGAAGTAACCCGTAAATGTCGGAAGTAGGACCGAACATACAAACCAATACCTCGGCAATGTCGGAATGGCCGGCTGTATACATGGCGTTCATCAGGTTGATGGCAGCATCAGAACTGGGCCGGTCGGAAGACCTTTGGGACCCGACAAGCACAATTGGAACAGGTGAATTCTGAACCATAAAAGTCAAAACTGCTCCGGTGTGATGCAAGGTATCGGTACCATGGCCAATAACGATTCCGTCAACCCCGTTTTCTATTTCTTTACCAATCGCTTTTGCAAGGGCAACATATTGTTTGGGACCCATGTTTTCAGAAAAAACAGCAAATACTTTTTCTGTTTCAAGGTTGCAAATTTCGGCCAACTCTGGGACCGCTCCATACAATTCACCGGGCGAAAATGCGGGAATTACAGCCCCGGTGCGGTAATCAAGCCTGGATGCAATGGTTCCACCGGTTCCGAACAGTTTTACTTTGGGCAATCCCGGCGTAACGGGAAATTGTTTTTCGGGAATTTTATAAACGGCTTTTTTATAGCCGGTTTCCTTCATACCGGTGACGGTTTTAATGTCAATCCCAATGTTGTAACCGGTTTGTATTTTGACCACAATATGCTGGTCGTCGTCGTTTTCGGACCTGGGCAATACGGTGCCTTTAAAAAGCCCTCTGGTGGTTTCTATCTCTGCCTGGCCCCAAACCCTTACCTTAAATTTCTTCAGCATTTCCAATGCTTCACCCTTATAACCCTGAAAAAAGTCCTGATCCATTCTAATAATCCTTAAATGTTTTCAATATAATGTTTTAATTCCTTCAATGGCATGTTACCAACCGACTTATTCCTAAGTTTTCCCATGATCCAGTTAACTTCATTCTTCCTGGTTTTTTTGATACCTTCCTCCTCGAATTTATGCCTGATAAATGGAATTTGGGAAATGATCTCTTGTTTGGGTATTCTTTTGAATTTGATGCTTTCGACAACCGAATCGAAATCCATTTTCGGAAATTCATACACCACCGGAAGCATGTATTCGGCAAGTTCCAGTTCAAGATTTTGTTCCTTAAGGTAGCGGAACAATGCATAGATTATTTTGTAATTAAATGCCTCTGCCGATTTGTAGTGGCCTTCGACATATTTGAGGGTGTGCCCGAAAAACGTCCCTGTATAAACAGGATCAATCCCCAACTCATTGATGATCCGTTCGATCAGATCAAAATGGTTTTTACTGAAAATATAGGTGTAGGTATCTTCCGGGATGTTCCATTTTTTGAGTTGGTGGTAACGGTCGATCACATCGGAGGGCATGTTTTTCATTAGCAATTCGATATATTCATTGTCGAGCGGAATGGGGGCGCTGTCGGTATCGGGATACATACGGTCGGCACCGGGCAGAACCCGTTCAAAAATGGTGGTGCCGTTTTCAAATGACTTCCGGGTTTCATTGGGGACTCCTTCAAATGCCATTTTACATCGTTCTTCAATGGCTTCCAGAGCAGTAGTGATGTCCTCCTCCGGCCCCCAGAAAATGATTTGTGCATCCTCCCTGCCTGCCTTTAGTTTTTCCCTCAATTTGTTCCATTCTTCCTCCTTGAGGGAAGGTTCCATTTCTTCTGACTGGATCATAAAGGGATGTTCAAGGCAGGCAATAACAAACAACCGGTCGCTGATTTCATTAGCGAACATTTTGCCGGGTTGGGTAAAATGGGAAAGAATCCCTTTGAAGCCTGGGAGATTTACTGCATAAACCCGCTTATTGCCCGAAATAGCTGCTTTCACGGTTGGATTTTTTGTTTTGAACCACGAACTGACCGGGATGCTTGATATTTTCCAGTTTTGCTGATCCTTGATTTTTTCCCTGAGCAACTCCCTTATATGAAGCAAGGCCCACTGCCTGAAGGCTTCAATATGAGTAAGTTCAGGAATCCATTTGGTATGCGCAACCCCTTTGATCTCTACCCGCGAACCGCCCCTACAACTCACATTCACATCCTGTCTGCCGCTGCCTATTCCGGTTCTGACAAGGCCGGTGCTGCGATTTAGGAAACGGATGTAATTACATGCTTCTTTTACCTCCTCCGGATTTACGCAATCGGGATAAGTAACGGTTTCGATCAGCGGCATGCCCAGGCGGTCGGTTCGGTAAATCCTTGTATGGCCGATATCCGAAACTTCACGGCACGAATCTTCCTCAAGGCTGAGTTGGATCAGCCTGATTTTTTTATGCTTCAGGTATATCTCACCTTCCACTCCGATGATGCCGGTCCGTTGGAATCCTGTCGGAATACTTCCATCCAGGTATTGCTTTCGGGTGATATGGACTTCTCCAACAATGTTGAGTTTGGAAAGCAGCGAAATTCTAATGGCAATTTCCAGTGCTTCGGGATTGATGCGGAATGGAGGAGTATCATCGATATCGTAAGTACAGGCATTATCATTCGAAAGATGGTAAATAATTTCTTTCCGGGTTTTAAACTCCATCAGGGCAGTGCCGTCGTACTCTCCCAGCTCGCTCAGTGTAGGCCGCATGTGCCGGATGATCTCGGCATCGTATTCTTCCGGTTTCTGGAAAATACCGGCCGGACATTTGCAAAAGAGTTTATGTTCTGTTTTTAATTGCTGGTGTACTTCCAATCCCGACATGAACCCGATGCGGTCGTAATCTTTCTGCGTAGCTTTTTTACGTGGAACATATCCGATAGCTTCCCTGGTGGATTCATAGTTTTCGGAAGCATTGAATGATTTCTGCATATTTAAACTTAAACTATATCGATGAATAAAAACCGGTCAAAAGTATAGATTTAAAATTCAAAACCAAATTGATCATTTGAAAAATATTTGATTATTTTTATGATTCATTAATTGTTGTTGACCGGTTGCAAATCTGTAATAAATATATAATATGATAAATAGGTTAGTACTGGTGTTCCTGTTGTATGGTGTATTTTCAAATATTACCTTTGGTCAGAACAATAAGTTAAGGGTAGTTTTCTGGAACCTGGAAAATTTATTTGATACACGCGATGACACCCTTAAACTGGACAATGAATTTCTGCCGGAAAGTAAAAGACATTGGGACAATCATAGATTCTATAAAAAACTTAATAACACATACAAAGTAATCATCGGAATAGGAGAATGGGACCCTCCCGCCATGATTGGTTTATGTGAGGTGGAAAACAGGTATGTATTGAACCAACTCATTTATGAAACGCCTTTAAAAAATTTCAATTACGGGATTGTCCACTACGAAAGCCCTGACAGGCGCGGTATTGATGTTGCCTTTCTGTACCGGAAATCCATTTTTACGATCGATACTTCACTGGCTGTTTCAATCCGCTTCCCATTTGATCCCGGTTCCCGTACCCGTGATATACTTTACATCAGGGGAAGAATTATCACCGGAGACACATTGCATTTATATGTCAATCACTGGCCTTCGCGCTATGGTGGATATCTCGAAACCAAACCCAAACGGAATTTTGTCGCGGAAATTTTAAAATCTCACACCGATTCGTTGTTTCGTTTCAATCCATCTGCGAAAATAATCGTCATGGGCGATTTTAATGATGATCCTACCGACGAGAGCATTTCACAATATTTGATGACTTTCGCCGATACCTTGGGAATGAGGACAGATGCGCTTTATAATTTAATGGCCCTCAATAAATCGGATAATTTTGAAGGAACTTTAAAATACCAACAGGATTGGAATACCTTCGACCAGTTTATCGTTTCGGGAAGTTTGATGTACGGTTCATCGCTCCTTATTTCCAATAAAAAAGCTTCGATTTTTCATCCCGGCTACCTGCTTGAACCGGATGATAAATTTTTGGGCAGTAAACCGTTCAGAACATACAGCGGATTCAAGTATAACGGAGGATTCAGCGATCACCTCCCGGTTTATTTGGATTTGATTTACAATGATCAAACTGAATAGGCAATTACCTTTTAGCTGAAACGAATCGCCTTGACCGGAGAAATTTTTGTGATCAGGTAGGTTGGTATGATCAGGATCAGGGTGCAAAGCAGGAAGGTTCCCAGGTTTATTAAAACAATATGCAATAACTCAAGGTTCACAGGTACAACCGGAACATAATACGATTCCTGGTCGAGTTTGAAAATCCCTGTTTTGATTTGGATGAAGCACAATCCCATGGCGATCAAATTGCCCCACAGCAGGCCTTTCCCGGTAATGTAACCGGCATTGTAAAGGAATATTTTACGGATGCTTCGGTTTTTGGCTCCCATCGATTTCAGGATGCCGATCATGTTGGTTTTTTCAAGGATCAGAATAAGCAGGGTCGAAACCATCGTAATTCCCGCAACCAACACCATAATAACAATGATGACGATCACATTCAGATCGTGCAACGAGAGCCATTCGAATATTTGGGGTTGCAATTGTTTGATTGTCCTTGAATTCAATTTGTAGCCAATAATATTATTAACCAATGTTCCCATTTGATCGATCTGGTTGTAATCGTCGATGAGCACTTCGAATCCTCCGACCTCATCGGAACTCCATTTATTCAGTTTCTGAATATGCCTGATATCGCCGATCACATAAAGTTTGTCAAATTCCTCCAGCCCTGTTTCGTAAATGCCACTAATTTCAAATTTTCTGCCACGTGGCTGCATTTCATCGGCAATCACAAAATACATTCTCAGTGGGTCACCGACATGCAAATTGAGTTTATTGGCCAGTGTTTTACTCACAATAACATAATCGGATGTGATGGAGTCAGCAACTGTAACATATTTCCCCTGCACAATGCGGGTGCTGAAAAACGACCAGTCAAAATCACTTCCGATACCCTTCAGGATTACCCCTTCAATTTGATCATCCACTTTAATGATGCCTGCTTTGTTTGCAAAAACCTCAATATGTTTGATCCCTGGAAGGGAGTCGAGGGAAGGGTAAAAGGGCTGGTTGACCGATACCGGCGAAGGTTCATAGGATGAATTCTCTTCGTAATTTGTAATCTGAATGTGTGATCCGAACCCGATCACTTTTTCCCGAATCTGTTTCTGAAATCCTGTTACTATGGCAACTGAAATTATCATCACGGCCAGGCCCAGAGCAACACTTGTGATACCCAACCTGATGATGGGCCTGGAGAAATTCGCCTTGTTTTTGTTTAAAATCCGGCGGGCAATATAGCGTTCGAAATTCAAATGAATGTTTTGTGCAAAAATATCAAATTATCCTGCACACGAACCGAAGTAATCCCGACAGCTATTAAAATGATTTCTAAATTACTAAAATAGAAATTCTTATTGTTATTAAATAAATTTTTTTAATTTCGCCGGCTCAAATATCCTGACGAAGAGATATGATAAAAAAGTTGAAAGGCAGCGAAGATTTTGATTCTTCCAATTTCATTTATTTCCTTTACTATTGGCGAAAGCCTTTGATCATTGTAACGGTGGCTGCTATTTTGGCTTCGGTGATTTTTTCATCACCCTATTTCATCACACCAAAATACAAATCGACTGTGATCATGTTTCCGGTCTCTTCCAACTCAATTTCGAAAGCGCTTTTATCGCAAAACACGACTGAAAAGCAGGATATCCTTCAGTTTGGGGAAGATGAACAGGCCGAGCAGATGTTGCAGATTCTCAGCTCTAACCGCATTCGCGACCGGATCATTGAGAAGTATAACCTGATGGAACATTACGACATCAGCCCCACATCAAAATATAAGTATACCAAGCTTTACGATACATACGATGAAAATATAGAATTCAGGCGGACGGAGTACATGGCGGTGAAAATATCGGTTATGGACAGGGATCCGAAAATTGCCGCTGATATCGCCAATAACATTGCCGAGCTGCTCGATTCCACCAAAAATGCCATGCAGAAGGAACGTGCGGTCAAAGCATTTAAAATTGTTGAGGATGAATATCTGAGCATGCAGCGGGATGTTCAGGCAAAAGAAGATTCGCTTACAAGGCTCCGTGAATTGGGCGTGCATGATTATGAATCCCAGGCCGAAATGATCAACCAGCAACTTGCAATTGAATTGGCCAAAGGAAATAAAACCGGTGTTAAAGCGTTGGAGGATAAACTGGATGTGCTGGCCAAATATGGCGGCCCTTATGTTTCATTGCGCGATGCCCTGGAATATGATAAAAAGCTACTGAGTGAAATCAAGGCAAAATATGATGAGGCGAAAATAGATGCAACAGAGGTGCTCCCCCAGAAGTTTATTGTAAACAGCGCCTACGAAGCAGAGCGTAAATCGTACCCCATTCGCTGGATCATTGTGTTGATAAGCACTTTATCGGCTTTTCTCCTGGCTGTGATGGTGCTGGCTTTGCTTGACGGGGTCACAAGATACAATAAAAAAAAAAGCCTGAAATCAATTTAGATTTCCTGGATATTGAAAAGTACATTACCGTATTCATCAGAAAGAAAAAAGTTGAGGAAACGCCAGACGCAAAAGAAAATGTTGAACATGAAAAACAAGAAAAGGAACTATATAAAACTGAATCACCTAAAAGCAGGGATTCACTATTTAATTTTAGAATAGATATGGAGAGTCAATTCTATCAGATCAATATACTTAAGTTATTTCTTAGATGGAAATATCACCTGGCAGTTATTGTTATCCTGGCTGCAATTTTGGGTGCAATATTTTCGGGCCCGGCATTTATTACTCCCAAATTTAAATCTTTTGCAGTGGTTTATCCTTCCAATATTGCTCCCTATTCTGATGAGAGTGAAACAGAGCAAATGCTTCAAATCATACAATCCAAAGACATACGCGATAGCGTAATCAAGCGGTTCGACCTTGCAATGCACTATGAAATAGACAGTTCCTACAAATATTTTTACTCCACCATCGTTTACGAATATTCACAAAATGTTCGTATCAGTAAAACGCCCTATGAAGGTGTGAATATTGAAGTTTTGGATAAAGATCCGAAGGTTGCATCCGAAATGGTGAATGCGATCATTGAATTTTATAATAAAAAAGTCAGGAAGCTACATGAATCCAAATTTGGTGAAGTTGTAAAAATGTATGACAGGGCATTGCGTAAAAAAGAAATGTTCATCGATAGCCTGGAAAAGAGATTTATTGAACTGAGTACACAATACGGATTGCTCGACTATTCAACTCAATCCAGGGAAATTGCACGCGGTTACCTGAGAACCATCGACGGAAGTGGGGCATCCCATATCAATACCAAGGAAGTATTGAGGCTAAAAGATAATATTGAAAGGCTGGGAGGCGAATTCCTGATGCTTCATAACCTGATGATCCAGGAAACTTCCCGTTTTGCAGAGCTGCAAAGGGATGCTGAAAAGGCATATATGGACTATGACCGGAAATTTACCTATACCAATGTCCTGACAAAGCCCTATCCATCCGACCGAAAAGATTACCCGATCCGATGGTTAATAGTAGTTATTTCAGCCATAGCCGCATTTTTCGTAGCAATGATAGTGATCCTGGTTATTGAAAACTATAAAGGACTCGGTAAAAAGTCAACTGCTAAAAAGTAGTTTGATTTATAAAAACTGCATGCTGACAGAAAGAAGTAAGATCATATGGGTTTATTTGATAACGGGCTTATTTATAACTATAAATACTGTTCTTATCCTTCGAAACCTTTACTGGGGTGCAATCATTCCTGTGGTTTTTTTAATCTTATTG
>JAFGBL010000089.1 GCA_016933115.1 Bacteroidales bacterium
AGGAACAATACGCCTGAACATACAACCATTCTTCCATTTACTCGTCTGTTAGCCGGGTCAATGGATTTTACACCCGGCATTTTTGATATTAAGCAAGAAAAATATAAAGGCAACAATCAGATCCCAACTACGCTTGCTAAGCAGTTGGCTTTATTTGTAGTTTTATACAGCCCCGTTCAAATGGCCGGCGATATTATTGAGAATTATAAAAACAATCCGGCGTTTCAGTTTATTCGCGACGTACCGGTTGACTGGGATGAACAGAAAATAATCAATGCTGAAATAGGTGAATATCTAACAATAGCAAGAAAAGAAAAAGGAACCGCTAATTGGGCATTAGGGAGTATCACAAATGAAGGTGCAAGAGATTTTATTATTCCGCTTACATTTTTAAATGAAGGAATAAATTATGAGGCATATATCTATTCAGATGGGGCTAATGCTCATTGGCAAGAAAATCCGAATGATTACTTTATCTATTCAAAAAAAGTAAATAGAAAATCTGTCTTAACGATAAATCTTGCAGAAGGAGGAGGGCAGGCAATCTATTTTAAAGCCATATATTAAATGTAAATAATAAATCTTAATATTGATGATAATCTAATGGAAATGGCCGGGCAATATTCGATTTGTGGCCGTTTCCATTGGTTCTCTCATATAAATTACTAATTATATAACAATACTTCGTTAAAAATTAAGCGGCAATAGTGCCATAATATATAAGTTCATTGACAAGATTTCGATTTTTAGCAGCGTATGTATTAACACCGAACACGTCAATAAATCGTTGCAGCAGCAACCTGTTGTGGTTCATTGTTTTGATGTCGGCCATTGAAAAAGGTTTGCGAACCTCTTTTGGCGTACTCAGCCAGTGTTCCACTTTGGCAATATTGATTGCAGTCAGGGCAGCATTAAATTGAAAATTCAACTTGTTTTCGCTGCGTGCCTGTGAACCGGTCAGGCCGGTGTGCTGTTTGCTATCGCGGTACAGGAATTCAATTTGAAACCTGCTCCGGTAACAATCCAGGATTTCAAGCGCATCCATTTGAGTATCGGTACAAAAGTAAAGCTTGCGGGCCAGTTTCCCTTTGTCGCTTGTATAGGTGACATGTACCAACCGGATATTCCGTTTTAGCGATTTGGAATAGACAATGGCTGAATACACAGTTGCCCCCTGTTTTTGTTCGATAAGTTCGAAGTAATCTGTATCAATATTTTCGGTAATGACTTTACCGGCATATTTACTTGGCCTTCCCCTCTTACCGGTTGGGGGCCCCTGGTACAAATATTTCAGGTCTGCATCGTCGCGCAGCCGGCTTATCAGGTGCATGTCCAGCGATGTGATTTGGTCAACAAACGGCTTTTTGGAAAACCAGGCATCGGCAACAAGGTACTTTGAGATGGGGCCAAGCGTTTCTTTGCGTTCTTTTATAACGCTTACATACCAATCGGTCAGACTGGTTGCCTGCTTGTCTTCGATGAGTGTTTGAACAGCTTCAAGATGGAACGCGGTATGGTTGTCCAGATCAATAGCTGCCAGGCCGCCAATTTCAAGCCCCCATTTGGCCTGGCCTGCACAACCAGACCAGTACCAGCCAAGGCCCGGTGTTTTCTTGCCCGATTTATTGATGTAACTCGGGTCAAATGCAATTACAAACCGGTTGCCCCCGTGCGAAAGCGCAAGTTCTTTGTTGAAATCCAGAAACGGGAAAGGTTTTTCAAATTGTTGCCGGTACCTTTGTTCCTTGAAATCCCCGAAGCGGGCGAGTTGTAAAAAGTTGATACGCCCTTTGATGGAAAGCAAAAGGATGATAACTTCGCAGAAAAAGTCTTTCCTACATTTGTTAAAAATTGATATTTTACCTAACGTGCTGATAATTAATGAAATGTGAAATTTATATTCCCTGGTAATCATACTTGTATAGAATCTGCTAAATCCTATTAAGATACTGATTATCAGGGTTTTAATCAAATATTTTCAATGTTTATTTCATTGATTTTCAATAATTTAACCATGTTTCTAACGAACTATTGTATAATAGATGGAAAAGATATTTTTTTTACTGTTCCTGATAATATCAATAAATACAAATGCAGAGAACTTGACTTCTCCTAATGGAAGTTTTGTTCTGATTTTCTCGTTGAACCATGGAATTCCAACTTATACTCTAAATTTCAAGGGTAGCAAAATTATTAAAACAAGTAGACTTGGTTTTGAGTTGAAAGACACCGAATCACTGCTTTCCAACTTTGAACTATCGAACGTTGAACGATCAGCTTTTGATGAGACCTGGAAGCCTGTGTGGGGCAAGGTGAGCGAAATCCGAAATCATTACAATGAAATGACTGTCACCTTAAATCAGGGTACCACAGGTCGGCAATTAGTCATTCGGTTTCGCCTATTTGACGATGGGCTTGGGTTTCGCTATGAATTTCCACTGCAGGACAATTTGATCTATTTTACAATCAAAGAAGAACGTACACAGTTTGCAATGACAGGAGACCATACCGCATGGTGGATTCCCGGTGATTTTGAGACACAAGAATATAATTACACAAAGTCTAAGCTCTCTGAAATAAGGAACTTGTCTGACGGAGCAGTGACACCCAATGCCTCTCAACATACATTCTCTCGGACAGGGGTTCAGACAGCTTTGATGATGAAGACCGATGATGGATTGTATATCAATTTACATGAAGCAGCTTTGGTTGATTATCCATGTATGCATCTAAACCTGGATGATGAACGAATGGTTTTTGAATCATTCTTAACGCCGGATGCTGAGGGGAGCAAGGGCTACATGCAGGCTCCATGTCATACGCCTTGGCGCACGGTCATTGCAGGCGACCAGGCTGCTGATATTTTAATATCGCACATTACCCTCAACTTGAATGACCCCTGTGTGTATGATGATACGTCGTGGATTAAGTCGATTAAGTAAATTGGTGTATGGTGGGAAATGATAACAGGAAAAAGTACCTGGTTATACACTGATTTGTCAAGTATCAAGTTAGGCGAAACTGATTACGCAAAGACAATTCAAAATGGAACACATGCGGCAAATAATGAGCATGTGATGGAGTACATCGATTTTGCAGCTGAGCATGGTTTTGATGCTGTCTTGGTCGAAGGCTGGAACGAAGGTTGGGAAGACTGGTTTGGAAAGTCTAAAGATTACGTTTTTGATTTCGTATCGCCTTATCCTGATTTTGATGTCAAAAAACTGCGAGATTACGCGCAAATTAAAGGTGTGCGGTTGATTATGCATCATGAAACATCTGCATCGACACGGAATTATGAACGTCATATGGATGAAGCCTACCAATTTATGGTTGCCAATGGGTATAATGCAGTAAAAAGTGGTTATGTAGGCAA
>JAFGBL010000090.1 GCA_016933115.1 Bacteroidales bacterium
ACCTGCTTCCTCAGAATTTCTTCTCCCATGATATTGTAAATAACGATTTCTCCCGATCTCATTTCCGGAGTTTGCACATAAACCTGGTCAGCATAAGAGTAAATCCTCACCATCGTTGAATTTACGTCCTCTACTCCGTACCACGAATCCTTGAAATGCAAGTTGAACCGGTGGGGCTCATCCAACGGATCATAACTGAATTCATATTCTGGGTTGGATTTGAGTTCGGTTACTGTGCCTTCTTTCAAATCTTCGAGGTAAACATTGATCTCTTCTGCTATATTTTCAATCTCTGTGGATTCTATCTTGTATGTCCCGGAGGTGCTCATCCCGAAATATACAGGAACCACCATTTCTTCATATTCTTCGGGTAGGATATTGAATGCAAATTTCATCTCGCCTGATTGGGTATACAACTGCGGAGTCCCTTGCGGATTGGTGAACTTGCTCAGGTCATAATATCCGTCAAATCCTATGTTACCCTCCGGATGGAATAAGATCACCGTCTCATCTGTGTAGTTGCCTGCTATTGCCATTAACCTGATTCTTGCATATTCATTATTCTGGCCTTCCTTGTAAAATCCCTGGCTGCTATGAACACGCTGGGAGGCAGGAATGGTCAGCGTTGCTGGTGTATTTGATGCACGAACCCAAAATCCTTGCGTCGATGGAATGATACCGTCGGTTTTTCCGTTGTAGCTTCCCAAACTCGGATGCCAGCCGCGATAAACCCCATTGTCAAGTATCAGGGCCCAGCCACTGAGGTTTGTCCGAACCCAGTCTCCACTGGAATTCCAGTCAATGGCACACGGGAATGGATTACCAACCAGTTCGAACCCTTCAAAATTAGAATCCGGCCCGCTGATGGTAAATCCGCTTATTGTAACATTCCCATTATTTAGTGCTCCTGGTGGTGGGGTTGCAAAGGTCACCGTGGTGGCTCCTATATACTGATCACTACCTGTTACATAATATCCTTTTCCCACTTCCATAGGGGCTGTAACCGGTATTGAGAGGTTGATAAAATCATTGGTCGGTTCGTCGTATTCATACAGGTACATATCGTAGTAAGTATTGATCGTTGCATCGGATATCGGTGCAGATACCAGGTGGTACTGGAAGGGCGGGGTATATGCCAAATACTGCTTGACATAGGTAGTTCCTCCTACTGATGTATTTCCATTATCGATGTATGAGGCCATACCGGTGGGGTCAGCTTCCAGAAAAATTTGGCCCAATACATTGACCGTATTACCTGTGGCATTGGTCAGGAATGCATCAGGATCGACTGTTAAATTATTTAATACCAAAACATCTCCGTTTGTGGTAAGTGGATTGGAAGTTTTGGCAACTTCCAGGTTATAAAAAGTTTCTTCCCCGCTAAGTGGTGATGAATAACTTAACTGCACATCATCGATATACCAGGCGTTTATAGTTCTGATATTTCCGTTAATTGTAAATGCAATATAATAATTAGCTACTCCAATGCCTTGTGAAGAATTTAAGGTTAAATTCACCGTTTCCCCTAAATCAGCAGATGGATTCACGATCGACCAGCCGGGAATATTCGTCCATAATGAACCGTTCGTGCTATATTGTGCAGTCAGGGTATAACTAGAGCCAGTTCTTCTGTCAACATAATGTTTAAATGATAAGTTAACCGAATTGAGTCCAGTAGTATTTACAGGATCATAGTACATCCTCCGGATTGTTGTCAAATTAGTTCCGTTTCTAGTAAATTTCGCTTCAGGTGATGTTCCGTTAGCATATGAAGAATTGACCTGGCTAAAAAGGCCGGCGGCACTTTGGGTTGTACTTAAATTCCCGTTCCAGTTGCCATACCATGTGCTTAAGTCATCATCAATCAAATAGGTAGTTACACTTCCCGACGGAACATTAATCATCCCTGCCGTTGTCCCGTTAAAAATTACCGAACCGGTTCCCGGGTTGAATGTCCCGTTGTTGGTCCAGTCACCGCCGATATAAATGGTAGCACCTGCATCACAGTAAAGCTGGCTTCCGGTGTTTATCGTCAGATCGCCGGTAACCGTAAGTTGTGCTACAGAAGACATGGAAATATTGCCGCAATCGGTTCCGATTGTTAAATCTCCTGTTTTTACAGGCCAGTTGATAGCAGCAGGAGTGATGGAAACATTATCGGTGGAGCCGGGTGTGAGATGATTTTGCCAGTTGGTGTTCGTGTTCCAGTTGGTGGAAGTTGTTCCTGTCCATAATCCGGGCTGTCCCATGTGGATGTATGCGGTCTTTGTTTCCGTATCATTACCGTATGCGTTCTGAACATAAAGTGATACCGTGTAGGCACCGGGATTATTAAATCGCACGGAAGGATTTTGTGAGGTACTTGAGCCACTTACATAGGTTACTGTCGAAGGATTAAATGTCCACAACCATGAAGTCGGACTATGTGTTGAATTATCAGTAAAATTAACTGTGACCATCGAACTGGCCGGCATCGTATTACTCGCTGAAAAATCTGCAACAGGTGGGCTGGATGGGCTGGAAAACTGAAAACTGGCAATTTTTGTTTGCCGGCTACCACCATATTGCGATGTAAACCAAAAAGTATGGTCATCATCCGGATCGACAGAAATATTGGAATAATCGCCCCATCTCTCATAGGAGGTCTGGGAATTGGTTCCAGCTTGAATAACTGATTCTGCAATATCCAATGTCGACAAGCCGGAAGCCGAATTATAAACCGAAGCTGATTGGCCGCAATACCGGATACTAGGATAAACTGAAGTACTCGAAATAGAATATCCCAAACCAAGCTCGTAACTTCCATTTAGTGCAATACTAGCCATCCATCTGGAATTGGCGTCAGGGGCATATGTTCCGTATTGCCTAACCGACCAGGTCCCTGTTGTCCTCCTCAATTCATACCAGCGTATCCCGGCATGGTCAGTAGCATCAACATCAACCGTATGACAACATACGATGGTTTCATAGGTGCCAAAATTCCTGTACTGCGGCCTTTGCATCAGCACCATCGGAATGGCATCCAGTTCCATAGAAGTACCGGGTTGTCTAATATTATACCAGTTGGTGCCAAAGTTACTGTCGAAAGCTGCCACGCTTATTTGTTGTATCCTGTTAAAAGTGGAGGATGTAGGACTTGACCAGTTAACTGCAAGCTCGTAAATCCATAATTGATCGGCTCCGCCACCAATGGCATCATCATTCATTGTGATAAAAAGGCCTGGTGAACCTGAAGGGGCAAAAGCGCCATCATTGTCGGCAGGAGGAACACAATGAAATCCATCAATGGTTGTAGGTCGCCAGGGATTATTAAATTGTACCATTTGAGGGCTGGAACCGCCGGTCAACATGACACTTCGCTCAAAAACATAAATATCATCTCCAGAGTAGGTATTAGTTCCCATGTAATAACCGTCACGCCAAATCCCAAACTTCATGTAATCGGGAAAACCGTTCATTACGAATGACCACCTGTACCAGGTACCGGTTGGGTCGTTGGTAGTTGAAACTGCTATCAGCATATAATCTGGATTTGATGATATACCAGAAAATTCGGCTGCAAACCAGCGATCTGCCTGTTCATCGTACAAAACGATCGGATCTCCGTCATTAACACCGGCACCGGGTACACCTGAAAACAGTAAATTCATATTGGTAGGGCCTGCCATTAAAGCACCTGTGGTATTATTATAAATGGCATAAACTGTATTAATTGTTTGCATGTAATGATTAGGGCCGATAGTTCCATTGGCATCGGGAGGATAATAAGGTGATGTTTGTCCACTGAAATTTAATATGGGAGCTTTGGGATTCGGTGTCACACCCATACCTTTTTGCCAGGCTTCATCAGGTCCTTTGGGAAGTGCGGATTCGGCAAATGGGTATTCCCTGTTCTCCAACTTGGGATTATACTTTTTAACCAAACCTTCCAGAAACATTACCTTCAATTCACCATCGGTTATAACGGGTAAATTCCTCAATGGGGCAGATTCCCCATAAAATGTACCATATTTGATATCCGTTGGATTAACCGGAACATCCTGTGCAAAAGAAAAGTGCAAACAAAATAATAATGCACTACCCAATAAAATTGGTAGAAAATTTTTCATAATGGTTAGCTTTAACTTAATAAATTTCAAATGATGAATTTATGACTGATCAACCTAAATGGTAAGGACAAATGTAAAAATATTATAATAAAAAATAAAAAATCCCTGCAAAACTTTTCACAGGGATTATTGGAAGTATTAAAGAGCCATAACTATTTTATAAACACTTTCTCCGTTTTCAACTTATTTTCAGTTTGAACCTGAACCAGGTAATATCCTGTCCCGCTTGTCAGCCGGATAACGGTTTGTCCCGACTTCTCCACCTGCTTCCTCAGAATTTCTTCTCCCATGATATTGTAAATAACGATTTCTCCCGATCGCATTTCCGGTGTTTGCACATAAACCTGGTCAGCATATGAGTAAATCCTAATTTTCGGATTATTAACTTCAGTAATATCGTTTGGTGTCCCAAAATGTAAAACAAACCGACCTGGGTCATTTAACGGATCATGAACAAAAACATATTCTGGATTTTCTTTCAAATTTTGAATGATGTTTTCATTTTTATCTTCTAAGAATAATTCAATCCCATCTTCAAAGCTTTCCATGTTTTTCCCATTTATCGTGAACAATTCTGGTATTGCACATTCAAATCCGATATTTACGAAGGTATATTTATCGGTTGGTTCAAGTGTATTCACAGAAAGGTTGGCTCCTTGAATGATCGAATAGATTTGTGGTGCCTCATCCAGTCCGTAAAGCTTGCGAATATCGAAATCCTTATCGTATTCATTGGTAGCTAATTCATCAAATCTTACAAAAATAACATCCTTATATCCATTGCCTCTAACATCCAATTGAACTGTATTTAATAATTCAGTTTCTTTATAATAAGGCTGGGTGCTATGGATACGATCGCTCTGTGGAATAGTCAGGTATGGATTTGATCCGGTAGCTTCCACAAAAAAGGCCTGCATAGCCGGGATAACTCCCCCAGTCATGGTTCCAAAATTACCTCCGCCGTAATCGTTGCCGGTACCCCAGTATACATAATTGCCATATGTATCCGACCAGGTCCAGATTGAATTGGCTATATTACTTTTTGTCCAGGTGTTTATATTTCCCTGCAAAGCAGAGGGATATGGATTACTAATCAAATTCAGTCCATGTCCTGATGTATATTCCAGATCATAAAAACCACCTGTCCCCGTTGTATAATTTCCGGTATTTAATGTTCCTTCAAATTTTACCACTTCGTCCTGGTGGAAACCCAAGGGGTCTCCTACCCAACATTCATAGCCTTTTCCCTGAACCAATGGAGTTATTACAGGAACTATATATGGCCCCCAGGTATTGGTCGAT
The DNA here is from genome assembly GCA_016933115.1 of Bacteroidales bacterium. GTDB lineage: Bacteria > Bacteroidota > Bacteroidia > Bacteroidales > JAADJA01 > JAADJA01. The sequence continues at coordinate 5,412 of JAFGBL010000090.1, forward strand.
TCGATGTGTGATCTTAAATAAATATCCGAATGTCCTGCTGGCAGATGGAATACTCCTGCATAACCGGCTTCTATGGGCATGCCTATAAAATGCCACATATAGTCAGTCAAATACCTTTCAACGGTCGCATCAACGCCATTGGTACTATGGATAAGTGATCCCGTTGCGTCCTCGGCTGTGGATTTGATCACCAGACCACTGATTCCTGAATTGTTCGTTAATGTACCATTTACAGTTAACGTATTATTTGCGGGTACAATTAAGTGGGCTCCTGACTCAATGGTTAGGTTGTTACATACGGCTCCTGAACCACTGTTGGTTTCAGGGAAATGGCCTCCCATGGGTGACATTGGAACCACCACATTAATTCCCGATGCCGGAACTAATCCATCACCCCAATTCATGGCAGATTGCCAGTCGGTTTCTGATCCGCTGACACCTCCCATCCATTCTCCTGATGACCCAACCGTTACACAAAATGCCACGGATTCCTCGTATCCGAAATCACCTCCGGTTCCATAAACTTCTGATGTTGATAAATTTGTAACTGTATAATAACCACTTCCATATGAACAGCATATTCCATCACCATATGCATCATAAATAGTAAAAGTATAACAACCGTGACTCAAACATATGGTTTCTGAATAAAGTGTATTATTGCCATACGGACCTCCTGATAACAATACAGTACTTGTTTCATCATCAACCAATTCCCAGGTTGTTTCCGAACCATAATTGTCCGTTAATATATCAATTTCCACTGTTTCGCAAAGTGTTGCTGTTGTTGTAAAATCCCAGGTTGCACAACCGGTTGCTGAACCATAAGAATTAAAAGGAACTACCTTCCAGAAATATGTTGTGTTGAGGTCCAAACTGGCAGCTGGCGTATAGGTGGTTGTATTTCCCTGGTTTGTACCATTTACGATATTTGTTGGTGGGTTATCAGTCCCGAAATACAGGTAATACCCAGTAGCACCCGAAGCCGCATTCCACTCTAAATTTGTCGTTATTCCAACACTTGTTGCACCATCAGTTGGTGTTACAGGTGTGGTGCATGATGGAGCAACTCCTGATTGAATGCCTGTAATATTAACATCATCAACAGCCCAGTAATATCCCCAGGTTCCTGTATAATTCCATTTAAATTTCACATTCGACTGACCTGCAACGGCTGCAACAATTTGATTGAATGCAGCAGGATTAGCTGTAGTTGCAGTCCATGATTGAATTATTGTCCAGGATGATCCTCCATTAATACTGTAAGAAAAAGTTGCTGTTGAAGGTGAATACCATCTAAAATAATGACTGAAGGATATATTAATAGAGGTGTATCCCGAAAAATCAAACAAGGGTGAAACCAAATCAGAATTTTGAGAATTTCCGGAACCATAAGCATCGCTGTTTAAATATGCATAAGGCCCAGTAAGTGCAGGATTGGGGGAATATCCCGAAATTGTACCGATTTGCCAAACCTGCCCATTTCCCTGATTATCGATAATATCCCAGCATGTCGGTAAAAATCCTGCACCAAAGTTCTCACTAAACGGTAATGTTGAAATTGCATCACAAAAAGTGGTAGCATCTGCATTTTTCCCACTTGAATATTCGTTGCTTGAGTTGTAGGAGAACGCCCTATAGTAATAAGTTGTTGCGGGATTCAAACTGCTGTGATTATATGCAGTATTGCTTCCTCTATATAATACTGTTCCGCCTCCCGGAATTGTCTGGCCGGCACTATAAACAGTGCCATCTGTAGGTGTGCCAAAAGTTCCGGATGATGACCAAACTACCATCACATTGTTGTTGCTAACATTTTTTGTCCAGGCAAGGTTGATTTGGCTTGTGCTTACGGCTGTAGCTGTAAAAGTTTGCGGATTGAGAACTCCTGAAATATAGTTCTGTGTTTCAAGCAATGCTTGATATGCGTTTATTCTTCCAGAGCCAAGCTGCCCTGCATAACTAGGATTTAATGCATCGATATCATCGGTTGTATTGATCAAAATATCAGCAACATCTGCAGCAGATAGTGATCCATACGCCAATGAAATGATAAGCGCAGCTACACCAGATGTATGAGGACAGGCCATTGATGTGCCCTGCAAGTAATTATAAGAACTTCCTGTATATGTACTATATACACCTCTTGCTGTTACTGAGTTTGTTTCTCCACCTGGAGCTGAAACATCTACCCATGTTCCATAATTTGAATAGTATGATCGAATATCCTGATTATTTGTTGCAGCTACTGCCAAAGTACCTGAATAATAACCTGGATAATAATTACCATTGGAATTACTATTACCAGCAGCATATATCGTTATTCCACCATCTAAAGCACTTCCACCACCATTTAAATTAAAATAATCGATGGCATCCAAAACCGGTTCATCATATACGTTTGGGGAAGTATAGCCCCAACTGTTCTGTGAGATACAGGCTCCATTATCCGCAGCATAAATAGGGGCCAACTCAAAACCTCCACCAGAGCCGCTTGAGGAAAATACCTGACAAGACATTAACCGTACACCATCATTGGAGCCAGAACCTCCGGCTACACCCGATACCCCAACTCCGTTATTACTTTCCGCAGCAACCGTACCAGCAACGTGAGTTCCATGATAACCAGGCTCAATTGTTGCATCGTCATTGTAAAAATCATAACCCAGACCTGACCACATATTTCCGGATAGGTCAGGATGGTCGTACTGAACACCCATATCTTCAATACATACAACAACATTTGAATTACCGGGTTCAATATCCCAGGCTTCGGGAAGGTCAATATCGGCATCAGGTGTTCCGCTTTGCTGTCCGGTATTGTTATAATGCCATTGCACACCATAAGAAGGATCATTTGGTGTCCAGTCAATCAGCGGTCCTCCCGTTTCTTTTTTCTTTTCATCACCATCAGAAAGTTCAAGTTCAGATATAACCAGTTGTTTTTTATATTCCGGCTCGGCAACAGTCACTTCAGAAAGCTGGGAATATGCTTTTACAATTTCTTTTATATCTGCCTTTTCATCAAAATAAAGTTTATACCATAGATGGAATCCCCAAGCCATATGCCTTTCTTCAAATTCACCGGAAAAAGCTTTCGAGTCGAATAATCTTTTGAATTTTGTTGCACCGAAACGATTGTTCAGTTCGTCAATCTTCTCAATATTGAAACGCACGTGTCCATCAGCATCTATCAAAACCGGCTGATCATCCAGTTGTTTAGTAAGAGCTTCATTCAATTTGATTTTAACAATGTCCTTTTCATAGGCATCCTCAGGCACATTTTGTAAATCAATCGGAGGCCTTTCTCCTCTTTTTACAACATATTGTTTTTGGGCATTACTTTCGATAAAAAGTAACCAGAAAAAAATAAGATAAAATGCAATGTAAAGATTTTTCATGATCATTCCTATTTAGTTATTTTTATTTCAAAATGGTAGGCGAAACTGGTCAACCTGATTTCACGGTTACAAATATATTAAAATTTAGAGGCAAGCATAAAATTGACCGCAATTTAAAATGGTTATAAATAAATGTTGGAAGATTTTGTAATTTACGCATTTAATCCATTTGAAAATCCTTAAATAAATTTTATTCTGTAAATTTTCATTCCATATTCTGCAAAAAACATTTTTCTACCTTTACCGCCTGAATTTAATTTTTGAGTTTCATGAAAAAATCAATCGCAATCATAGCCGGTGGAGGACCGGCACCAGGTATAAATACAGTGATTTCATCGGTTGCCAAGGTATTTTTGAAAGAAGGTTACCGGGTGATCGGTATCCACGATGGCTATAAGGGTTTGTTTGCCTTTAAGCCCAATACCATTGAATTTGATTTTGCCATTTGCGACAAAATCATGAACCAGGGAGGCTCCCTGTTGATGATGAGCCGGCATAAGCCCAAAGACAAGGAATTCAGAACCGATTTCTTCGTGAATAACAATGTAAAATTACTGGTGACCATCGGAGGGGACGATACGGCCTCCACCGCCAACCGCATTTCAAAATACCTGGCCGATAACAATATCAGCATTCAAAATATACATGTTCCCAAAACCATTGACAATGACCTGCCTCTTCCCGAAGGTTCACCTACATTTGGCTATCAAACGGCCAAGGAAACAGGGGTGAACATTGCAGCAACCGTTTATGAGGATGCACGTACCAGCGGCAACTGGTTTGTGGTATCGGCCATGGGGCGGGAGGCGGGACACCTGGCTTTCGGCATTGGGGCTGCCTGTCATTATCCAATGATCGTCATTCCGGAAATGTTTAACGAGGTGCGGGTTTCATTCGAACGGATCATCAACCTGATTATCTCATCCATTTTGAAAAGGAAAATTTTGGGAATTAATTACGGCGCTGCCATCATCAGCGAAGGGGTTTTCCATTTTATGACCAATTCCGAAATTGAAGCCACCGATATCAATTTCACCTACGACGACCACGGGCATCCTGAACTGGGGAATGTAAGCAAGGCTCACATTTTCAATATGCTGTTACAGCGCAGGCTCAAGGAATTAAAGATCAATGTTAAAAGCCGGCCGGTTGAACTGGGCTATGAATTGCGTTGTGTTACTCCCAATGCTTTTGATCTGCTTTATTGTTCACTGCTTGGTATTGGTGTAAAAAGCCTGTTCGATCTGGGAAAAACAGGATGCATGGTTACATCCGATCCCAAGGGAGATATAGCACCATTGTATCTGAAAGATGTGGAGGATGAAAACGGTAAGGTCAGGCCCAGGATGGTGGATGTTGCGAGCCAGAAAGCCCAAATGGTTTTCCGCCATAACCTTCATTACATCCGTGAAGCCGATTATGACGAAGCCCGACAGTTTGTCGATAATCCGGAAACATATGATTTTTTGAAGATTCTAGGCTGGCATTGAAGCTGACGGCAGCACATTGATGCAATTCGGTATTTCACCTTCTTCAAACCATCGCCGACTTAGCTTTTAATCATCATTCTGCTTTTTATTATTATTTTTGATTCTTAATTGAAAGGCTTAATTTCGTGGGCTTTTATTACGAAATTTTAAATATTCTTTTCTTCGTCTATGATGTGGATTTATCTTGTAAGGCATATTCTCAGGTTTCGGTTTATCAATTTAATGGTCATCGGATTGCTGACTGCATTTATCGGTTATTATGCCTTGAAGGTTGAAATGTCATATGAATTTTCGAGCCTGCTTCCTGCTTCGGATTCTGCCAGCATGGTTTACAACGACTTCAAGCAACGTTTCGGAAAAGACGGAAGCGTACTTTTTATTGGTATTCAGGATAAAAATATTTTCGATGTCAATAAAATAGGTGGATTATACGATCTCACCTACGACCTGAAAGAAATTGACGGAGTTGAAGAAGTGCTGTCCATGGCCCGTTTGTTTAATATTACCCGGGACGATAACCTCAAGAAATTCAATTTTAAACCTGTTTTCGAACATAAACCCACCAACCAGTTAGAGGCCGACAGCCTGAAAAAAATAGTTTATTCTTTGCCATTTTACGAAGGCCTTTTACTTAACAGGTCAACCAACGTAAGCCTGATCGCCATAACGCTGAATGAAAAGCAACTCAACACCAAAGGGCGGATCAAGCTGATCCAGAAAATAAAAGGCCGGGCGGACAAATTTTCAGAGGATTATTCCATAGATGTGCATTATTCAGGGTTGCCATACATTCGCATTGTAACCTCCGAAAAGCTGGAGGATGAGCTGACTTTCTTTGTGTTCCTTGCCATGATAGTTGCATCGGTGATCTTGCTCATTTTTTTCAGGTCTTTCAAGGCAGTATTTTTCCCGATGCTCATCGTAATTATCGGGATCATTTGGGTCTTCGGAACCATGTCGTTGCTCGGTTATAAAGTCACCATGCTGACCGGGGTCTTTCCACCCTTGCTGATAGTAATCGTTGTCGAAAATTGTATTTTTCTATTAAATAAATTCTACAACGAATTTAAAAGCCACGGCAATAAAGTCAAATCACTTTCGCGGGTGGTACAGCGAATCGGCAATGCCAACCTGCTGACCAACGCGACCACCGCAGCAGGTTTTGCGGCATTTATCATCACCGGTAATAAGCTGCTGGTCGAATTTGGTATCATCGCTTCCATCAACATTTTGGTCGCTTACATTTTAACTTTATTCCTGATACCAATTTTCTTCAGTTATCTGCCTGCCCCGAAAGAAAGGCACTTCAAGCACCTGGATGAAAGTGTGGTAAGTAAACTTATTAAAGTTGTTGTCCAGAAAGTTTTGCACAGGCGAAATCCGATCTATATTATAACCTCGGTTCTCGTAATTATCGCCATTGCCGGTATGACACAATTAAAAACTACGGGTAAAATCGTTGATGATATACCGCACAAGGATAAACTTTTTACGGATTTGGAATTTATGGAAGCAAATTTTAAGGGTGTGATGCCCCTCGAAATTTCCATAGATACCAAAAAATCCAAGGGGGTTCAGAAAATGTCTACCATCCGCAAAATTGATGAACTTGAACAGGTGCTTGCAACCTACCCCGAGTTGTCAAAATCACTTTCAATTGCAGAAGTGATGAAATTTGCCAAACAAGCCTTCTATAGCGGCAATGAAAAAATGTACAGCCTGCCGAACGACCAGGAAAAAAACTTCATCCTGAAATACATTCCCAACGTTAAAAACGAAAAAAAGACCATCCTGAATTCCTTTGTCGACACCACCATGCAATATACCCGTATCAGTACGCAAATGGCAAATATCGGAACCTTTGAGATACAGCGGATAAAGGATGATCTCATGCCACGGATCGATTCGATTTTTCCAAAAGATAAATTCGATGTTCAGATCACAGGTACAAGTGTCGTTTTCCTGAAGGGAACCCAGTACCTGGTAAAAAACCTGTTTACAAGCTTGTTGCTGGCACTTATTGTCATCACAATTTTGATGGCATTATTATTTACCTCAATCCGAATGATCCTTATCAGCCTTGTGCCCAATATTATTCCACTGCTGATGACTGCAGCCATGATGGGATTTATCGGTATTCCCATCAAACCATCCACTGTTCTGATATTTAGCATTGCATTGGGTATTTCTGTGGATAATGCCATCCATTTCCTGTCGCGTTACCGCTTGCAACTGAAGATCAACAACTGGAACATCCGGGAATCGGTTATATCGGCATTGAAGGAGACAGGATTTAGCATGATCTATTCATCCATTGTGCTGTTCTTTGGCTTTATCATTTTTGTTTTATCATCGTTCGGCGGAACGGAATCGTTGGGCTATCTGATCGGTTTTACGCTGATCATTGCCCTTCTTTCGAACCTGTTTTTACTCCCTTCATTATTATTGACTCTTGACAAGCGGATCACAACCAGGACCTTCAAAGAACCGCTACTTGAAATTTTTGATGAAGAGGAAGATATTGAACTTGGCGACCTTGAAATAGAACAAATCGACACCAGGGGTTCGGCATAGAAAATTTCCATATATTTGCCAACCAAAATTTATTTTCAATATGAAAGGAATCATTCTTGCCGGGGGTGCCGGCACCCGCTTACACCCTATAACTTTGGCAATTAGTAAGCAGATCATGCCGATCTATGACAAACCGATGATCTATTATCCGTTATCTGTATTGATGATGGCCGGGATCAGGGATATTCTTATCATTTCCACTCCCCACGACCTGCCCAATTTTGAAAGGCTGCTGGGTGACGGCCATCAACTGGGTTGCAACTTCAACTATGCGGTTCAGGAAGTACCCAACGGATTGGCACAGGCGTTTGTTATAGGCGCTGATTTTATCGGAAACGATAAGGCGGCACTGATTTTAGGAGATAATATATTTTATGGGGCCGGATTGGAAAAATTACTGGTTGAAAATAACGATCCAAACGGTGGTGTTGTTTTTGCCTATCATGTTTCCGATCCCGAGCGCTATGGTGTTGTTGAATTCGATGAGAACCAGAAAGCCATTTCCATCGAGGAGAAACCCAAAGAGCCTAAATCGAATTTTGCTGTACCGGGTTTGTATTTTTATGATAACAGCGTGATCGAAGTTGCGAGGAACCTGAAACCCAGCAAACGCGGTGAATATGAAATTACTGATGTTAACAAATTTTACCTGGAAAGAGGTAAACTAAAGGTTGGAATCCTTAGCAGGGGTACTGCCTGGCTCGATACCGGAACTTTCGAATCACTTCTTCAGGCTTCACAGTTTGTGGAAGTCATTGAGCAACGGCAGGGACTAAAAATCGGATGCATTGAAGAAGTGGCTTACCGTAAAAAATTCATCACTGCAGACCAATTGAACCAAATTGCCGAACCACTGATCAAAAGCGGGTATGGCAAATACCTGTTGAATATCATCGAGCGTAAACATTGATTGAATGCATACCTTTGATGACCTTACCGAAAAAATTAAAGAAGGAATAAAGGGAATTAACCTTGACCGGCAACCCCGTGAACTTTACGACCCAATTTATTACACGCTTGATCTCGGAGGTAAAAGGCTGCGTCCGGCACTTTGCCTGTTGGCCTGTGATATCTTTGGAGGGAACATTGATGAAGCGCTGATGCCGGCGATTGGTATCGAAATGTTTCACAACTTCACCTTGCTGCACGACGATATCATGGACCAGGCACCCATCAGGCGCGGAAAACCTACGGTTCATGTAAAATGGAACCCCAATACGGCCATCCTTTCCGGTGATACCATGATGGCACTTTCTTATGAACATATCATGAAGGCACCCGAATGGATCAGAACGGAAGTTTTTAATGTATTTAACCGGACTGCCATTGAAGTGTGTGAAGGGCAACAGTTGGATATGAATTTCGAAAAACGAAGCCGTGTTTCGATTAACGAATACATTGAGATGATCCGGCTCAAAACTGCTGTACTGCTTGCAGCCAGCTTAAAAATCGGAGCCAAAATCGGAGGGGCCGGCGACGATGATGCTCAAAAACTGTATTTGTTTGGTGAAAATATCGGAATTGCATTCCAGTTGATGGATGATCTGCTGGACGTTTTCAGCGATACCGATAAATTCGGGAAAATCAGCGGTGGAGATATACTGACAAACAAGAAAACTTTTCTATATTTAAAAGCCTTTGAACTTTCAGATACTGAAACACTTGAAAAACTTAAATTCTTATTTGGTGCATTTAAAGGTTCAGATGAAGAGAAAATCAAGGGAGTGAAAGAAATTTACAATCAATTACAGATTAAAAATCATACCGGGGAACAAATTGAAAAATACTATCGCCGCGGATTGATGTTTTTAGATGAGGTTGAAATCGATATGCAGAAAAAAACCGAGCTGATGAAATTCGCCGAGATGCTTAAAAACAGGGAGAAGTAATTGCAGAGTCTGATAATTGTGGGATGAATCAAAATTCATTTTTCAGATTTTCCTTCTCTTCCTGCAAATCGCTCCAGTTATTCATTTCAAGCTCCAGCATCTTTTTGAATTTCTCATAATTTTTGGAAAGTTCATCAAAATCGAGGCTCTCATTTGGTGAACTCAGCAATCCATTGTGTCTAGCGATTTCAGCCTCCAACTCCCTGATTTTTTCTTCCGACCGGGTGATTTGTGTATTTAATTTCCTGATTACCTTTTCAAGTTGCTTTTTCCGTTCGTAGCCGAGTTTGTTTCCCGAAATTTGATTGGCCTCAAAGGTTTGCTTTTCACGGTTTTTTTCCAACTCCTGTAAAGTATTCATCTTTTTTGCTTCCATGAAATCATAGATATCTCCGAGGTATTCCTTGATCTTCAGGTCCCTGAACTCAAAAACCTTATTGGTCAGACCCTCCAGAAAATCACGATCGTGGGATACAACAATCAGTGAACCGTCGAAACTCAAGAGGGCATTCTTAAGTACATCCTTCGATTGCATATCCAGGTGGTTGGTGGGTTCATCCAGGATCAACAGGTTACTTGGCGTCAATAAAAGTTTGGCCAATGACAGCCGCGATTTTTCACCGCCCGACAAAACCTTCACCTTTTTATCGATGGTATCTCCACTGAAAAGGAAGGAACCTAAAATGGTCCTGATTTGTCTCCGGATATCTCCGGTTGCAATATCATCGATGGTTTCAAATACGGTTTTATTGGGATTGAGGTAATTGGCTTGATCCTGTGCATAGTATCCGGTCTGAAGGTTATGTCCGAGTTTGAGTGTTCCTGAATAGTCTAGTTCTCCGGCCAGAATTTTGGAAAGGGTCGATTTCCCTTCTCCGTTTCTGCCCACAAATGCTACCCGGTCACCCTTGATAATGGCAAAATTAAGATCCTGCAAAACAAGGAAATCATCATATTTTTTACTCAAATTTATACCTTCAACTACTACTTTTCCAGACCGGGGCGCCGATGGAAAACTGAAATGGATGCCTGATTCATCGATCTCATCAAATTCCACTTTATCAATCTTGTCCAGCATTTTTATTTTAGATTGTACCTGCCTGGCTTTGGTATTCTTATACCTGAACCGCTCAATAAACTTTTCAATTTGCCGGATTTGCTTTTGCTGGTTGTTGTATGTGGCCACCTGCCTTTCGAGCCTTTCCTCCCGCATTTGCACATATCCTGAATAGCTGGCTTTGTAATCATAAACTTTACCAAAGGAGATTTCTATGGTCCGTTCGGTCACGTTATCAAGGAATGCCCGGTCGTGCGAAACCAGGATAACAGCACCGTAATAGCCTTTCAGAAATTCTTCAAGCCACTGGATCGATTCGATATCCAGGTGGTTTGTCGGTTCATCGAGCAGGATCACCTCCGGTTTTTGCAATAAAATTTTTGCCAACTCAAGACGCATTTGCCAACCGCTACTGAATTCCGATACCGGCCTTTCAAAATCGGTCCGTTTAAAACCAAGTCCCAGCAGCACTTTTTCCGTTTCACCCTCCATACTTTGTCCTCCTATTAAATGATACAGGTCATTGGCTTCAGTAAGTTTCTGGATCAGCTGATGGTATTCATCCGATTCATAGTCGGTTCTACGGGATATTTCGCCGGTCAGTTTTTGAATTTTCTTTTCAAGTTTGCGGGTTTCGCTAAATGCCGTTAGTGCCTCCTGGAATATAGAAACCCTGCTGCCGGTATCCATTTCCTGTTCCAGGTATCCGGTTCTTGTTCCGGTGGGAATGATAACCTCCCCCTGTTGGGGAACCAACTTTCCTGCAATGATATTCAGCAAAGTGGTTTTCCCCGAACCGTTTTTTCCTACCAATCCTATCCTGTCCCTGTTGTTGATGAGAAAAGAAACATTGCTGAACAGGTCAGAACCGGTAAAATGAATGGATAGATTATTTACTGATATCATAATTTTTAAAAGATTCAGCCGGGTCGCAAAAGTATTAAAAAAAGGCCGACCTGTTCCGGCCAGCCTTTTTCAAATGTTATGGTAATTTTACTGTTCTATTACTATTTTTCTTGTTACCATTTCTCCGTCGGTAACCACCTGTATGATATAAATTCCAGATTCAAACTGCGAAACATTAATCTGGAAATTAAAACCTTCGGTTGTGTTTTCAAATACTGCATTTCCCTTGTTGTCAACAATTTTTACAGATTTGATTCCTATGACTGATTCAATATTGACCATTTCCTTTGCCGGATTTGGAAAGATGTTGACCGTTTTCGACCGGATTTCTTCCATACCCACTAGAATTGGGATCGTTATGGTATTTGTAGCCGACGACTCACCATATTCAAATACGGCTGTACCATAATAATCATAACTGCCGTTGGGAAGATCCAAGTCGAAGTATTCCATTTCCGTGATCAATTCATCGTTGATCTTATCACCGTCCCGGTAAACATTATATCCCAAAGCATCCAGGCAGGTTGGTGATGTATTCCAGAACAAATGCACGTCATTTCCTTCCTTTTCACCCGAGAAGCTTGCCATTGGCAGCAAGGCAGGCACCTGCAAATTCACCTGAATATCCTGCGAAGGAATGGATTCTACTCCATCATATACCGCAGTCACATAATAAACATAAATCCCCGGTTCCAAATCCGGATCGGTATATTCCATTTCTGTAACATTTGTAATCAATTCATCATCCCTATATATATTCCAGCTATCCGGCGGATCACCGGAAGGCATTTGCCAGGTCAGGAGAATATCCATACATTCAATAATAAAATTCAGGTTTACAGGCGGAACCAGGCCGGGCACGAATAAGGTAACATCAACCACCGGGGAAGCTACGTTGGGGTCGGAAGTGAAATAAATTTCTGCTTCGTGTGTTCCGGGAAATATGTCAGTTGCATCCAAATGAAGAGTCATGTCAATGTCATCACCGGGACTAAGCGTTCCTGAACCCGGTTCAATATTCAGCCAGGTTTCGTAAGCTCCCAGTTCCAATCCCCAGATCCATTCATCCTGAACCAGTCCGCCAAGGGTCCATTTTCCGGCTATCAGGTTGGGATGGGTAAACAATCCACCTGCAATATCGGTAACGGTACCATTGAGTTTTGTTGTTAAATCAAGGGAGGCAACTTCATTTCCATCCGGCAACTGAATTTTTACAAGTGTATTGCTATTCGTTCCATTGGTGGAATAACCCCAGAGGAAAGGACCTCCGTCACTTGATTTGTCGTAGGCTAATCCATAATAACTTCCGCCCGAAGATCCTACCGGGAAACTTCCGTAGACATTTCCCAGCTTGTCGAAAACATAAATGTCACTGCTTCCTTTATTGGCATAAAATACACCCTGGTCATCATTATAGGCAATTGCCCTAACATCGGTGGGCGCAACAAAAGTCCCTACGAGGGTCTGATTTTCAAAATCCATCTCATAAACAATATTCGTCTCATTGCTTCCATAAAAATGGTAGCCGTCAAACGCCATATCCCTGATAAATCCGACCCCGGCAATGGAAAATGACTCAACAAAAGTTCCATCCATTTCATATTTATAAAATTCGGAACCACTCCATTTGGCAGTGTAAAAATAATTTCCGTCGGTTTCTATACCGATCTGGCTCGAAGCCCCGGTTGCCGGATACTGAAACTGTAAATCCAGATAATTCTTCGGATCATTTTTCAAACCCAGGACCAGATATGTGGCCGACCAGTTCAGCGGCCCGTTTCCTGAATTGCTGATGTTGATAGTTTCATCCTGTGTTTGTCCGTATTCAAGCGTAACATTAAAAGACAATGGGCTAACTTCCATTGTGGGAGCTGTCAATTCAAAATCCTTTTGAATAGTCTGATCCTCCAGGATGGTTACCAAAGCATTTGCAGTATTATAGGCATCATGAGAACAGGTAACGTTCCATTCACCGGTATAAACCTCTTCAATAAGGTAATAGCCATCACTGCCGGTGGTTGTGGAAAAAAATCCTGCAACATCGATTTCGGCACCTTCAATGGGATCACCTGTGCTCAATTCAGTAACATAACCTTCAAGGTTGCCTTTGGTTGCCGGGATAATAAACACGGTATAATCCTCAACCTCGCCATAAGTCGTGGAACCGCACGGACTTCCACAATCGGATCCGGAAAATTTCAGCCTTACCCTCATCACAGCAGGTCCGGGTGTTGCATTAATGGGCACAGTAAATTCAAAATTGTGGGTTGTTTGGCCATTGTTTATTACGCAAACAACCTGCTCTGATACCGGGTCAAATTCACAATCCCGGTTCCAGTCGATCCAAACAGCATAATCATCTGATGAATAAACATTACCTGTGTGAATCGTCAGGGTATATGAAAAGTCGGGAATGACCAGGGTCGACATATCGGTAAAATCCTGGTATCCGGCGCAGCCGGTTCCAAGGTTAACAATATCGCCCAATTCAACCCCATCGATAAATTCATCGCATCCGCCGCTGGCTGAACAAAAATCACACTGGTATTCAAGCTGGAAGTTGACTTCCGTATCCTGCTGTGCACCTACAACCTGGTTCTGTGCTAGCCCGGCTAGATAAGTCGGATGGCTGGCCATGAGGTCATAAGTACCCGATTCAATCATTATTTCATAGGAGCCATCGCTACCGGTATAGGCTTCAAATGGTGTATTTAAAACACTAACCACCGCATTCTGAATTGGCGCACCCGAATTCAGGTCGGTTACGATACCATAAAACTTACCGGTAACACAAGGCAACGTGAAATCGACATTTTCGGTGGTTGCACTTTCGCTAACGATAATCCCTGTATTTGTTTGTTCATCATATCCATACAATGAAGCTGTAACATCATAGGTTCCGGGGTAAACGGCAAGCTGGTAATCCCCGGCACTGTTCGGATGGGTAAAATAAGGGCCGGCTTCAACCAGTACTTCTTCAATATTGCCAATATTGTAAGGAAGTTCTCCATCCAGTGCAACGTTACCTGCAATGTAACCCAATTCAAGGCTTCCGACAGTTAATTGAATGGGAATTGTAAAAGTACCTACCTCCGGGTCGGAGGTGAAGTTGATTTCAGCATAGTAAACATTTCCCTGGATCAATCCATCGGTATCAAAATCGACATTCATAAGGGTATTGTTTCCAGGATCGATAAATCCATTTTCAGGGTCGATCGATACCCACGTCAAATCCTTTCCGTCGGTCACTTCAACAAGCTCGGCAATCCAATTTAATAAACCGTTTCCATTATTTTCAATTGTTACAATTTCGGTCTCCTGTGTGTTCAGTTCAAGCGTCAGGGATAAAGTTGAAGGGCTGATTTCCATGGTTGGAGCAGTCAATTGAAAATTCTGTGTTGTAGTTACACCTTCTTCGATCAGCACATCGGAGGCTGTAGCAATGTTATAACCCGGAAGCGTACAGGTAATTTGATAGGTGCCAATATTACAGGGGTCGATTTCATAGCTTCCATCGGCCAATGTGAATACGGTATAACTAAATGAAGGCCCTACAGCATGCACTTCTGCCCCTTCAACAGGATCACCGGTAGCCAGTTCAGTTACAGTTCCATTAAGTACACCGAATGCTAAAATAGTGTAATCAATTTCAAGGTAAGGTATATTGGTTTCGTTCCAACCGTCAAATTCAAGATAGTATATATTAGATAAATCCCTTTCAAAAATCCCCACAGCAAACCAGCCCTGCCCACTTGTGATGGCATTTGTTAAATCATCCACTGCTCCGTTTTCCAGCAAATAATCATGCCAGCCGGGAGCATAAGTAGAAGATTCATTATTATAGGCATATGCGATTCCATCAGGAGATCCTGCTTCGGCAGTTGTCCAGATATCTGCGCCACTGGAGGTTTCAGGATCGATTGGCATGGGTGTTACACTCCAATATGGATAATTTGTATTGGTAACATAACCGTACAACCTGATTGAATTGACCTGTACACTGCCGGGTATCGAAGAAATATCGAATTTCATCCAGCCGTTGTCTTCACCACCACCGTATGAGCGGATATAACTGACTTCGGTTTTATTGATTCCATCCGTAGTACCGGTCCAGTAATCCAAGCTTTGCGGATAAACCTGTTCGATGACACCAATAGCTTCGCTACCCTTTTGGGTTCCTGAATTTGAATTCTGGTTCTCATAAATGGGTAATTTTTCAAGGTAGATGCCATTCTTGATATCCTCAGGATATTTTTTCTTCTGTGAAAAAGTCCACTGGGAGGTGGCAACCAATAGTGTTGTAAAAAGTAGAATTCGGGTAAATGTTCTCATAAGATAGATATTTATTAATTGATTATTTAATTACCATTTAATTTGATTTAGATTGAGCTCCCTAAAGTAATCATTTTTTATTTTTCACAAGGATTTTTGCCTCCAGCATGTCCAAAATGGAATATTTAACCCCTTCCCTACCCAGTCCTGAGTTTTTAACACCGCCATACGGCATGTGATCTACCCGGAATGTCGGGACATCATTTAAGATTAATCCACCTACATCCAACGATGCAAAGGCCTGATCAATTTCGTTTATATCATTGGTGAAGATGCCGGCCTGCAAACCGTATTTACTGGTGTTTATATGGTTTAGTGCATCCTCCAGGCTTTGATATGGCTCCAGGGTTACCACAGGCCCAAATACTTCCAGTGCGCATACTTTCATTTCATTATGGGTTTGTGAAAGCACAGTCGGAGGATAATAAGAACCTTTTCTGGCTCCTCCGGCCAGGATTTTGGCGCCACCCTCAACCGATTCATTTACCCATTGTTCCACCCTGATAGCATTATCCTCGTCAATCATGGCAGAAATATCGGTTTCAGGGTCCAGAGGATCCCCAACTTTCAAATTTTTAACTTTAGCAATAAACTTATCCAAAAACTCCTTAAAAACTTTTTCCTGTACATAAATCCGCTGAGCATGTATGCAAACCTGCCCCGAATAAGCATATCCGCCAACAACACATCTTTTAACGGCTTCATCAATATTAGAAGTTGCGGCAACAATTACTCCTGCGTTTCCTCCCAATTCAAGGATTACTTTTTTAACGCCGGCTTCCTTTTTCATTTTCCAACCCACAACATCCGACCCGGTAAACGAAAGTAATTTGATCCTTTCATCTGTAACCAGGTGGTTGCCTGTTTCACGATCCATGGGAATAATGGAAACTGCGCCTTTGGGCAATTCCGTTTTATCAATGATTTGAGCCAGGTTAAGCGTGGATAGAGGTGTACTGGAGGAAGGTTTTAAAATAATGGGACAACCGGCTGCTATGGCCGGTGCAATTTTATGCACGGCCAGGTTCAGCGGAAAATTGAAAGGGGAAATCCCTGCAACTAACCCAATAGGAAAATATTTAATCAGGCCCTCTTTGTCCTTCCCCGCCTCTGTCCAATCAAGATCGATGTATTCCCTGGGAAGTCTTTTGGATTCTTCAGCAGCTATGGTAAAGGTTTGGATGGCCCGGTCGACTTCTCCAAGCGAATAACGCATCGGCTTGGCCGATTCCAGGCAAATCAGCCTGGCCATATCTTCCCTGTTTTGCTGCAGTTCAACGGCTATTTCCTTCAGTATTTTATATTTAACATAGGAAGGTAATTTCTTCAGTTCCGTCGCTACCTTCAAGGCTTTTTCAATCGCATCATCCAATTGCTCATAACGGGCCAGGTAGGTTTTACCAATAATTTCGTTGTTGAAAGGATTTTTAATTTCGTGGATTGAGGGAGATGTAATAAAATGGCCTCCGGCATATATTTTTAAGTTGTACATTGCTAAGATTTTAATCATTCAGAGGTTGGCGACAATTCTGGAACCAGCCTGTATGGAATTAAAAAACAAAACTTTTAATTTCTTTTGATCAACGGAGTCTGAACCGTATTGCTTTGATGAAGCGCCCTGTCGACGATATATAATTCAAACATAATGGTATCGAAGGTGGACGAATAATTGTAAATAAAAAGGGTGTCTTCAATTTCTCCCTTGATCGATTTATCGGATCCGTCAGGCGTTAGCATGGGTATTCGTTGATTAAAGGTAAGGGTATCCAGGGAAACTGGATCAATAATATGAACCTCAACCGTATCACCATTTTGAAGTTCGAAATATTTGATGTAAAAATTATAATCGTAAGGTGGCAAGGAATCACTTGATCTGAGTCCGATATCTCCATCCCCGTCGGTAAAGGAAATGGTCAGAACTCCGCGTTCATACAGTCCGGAAACAGGATTGTACAGCTTGATGAAATTCTCAAATTTAATTTCCGGCTCAACAGGAAAATCCTCTTTCTTGCTGCAGGAGATGAAAACCGCCAGGGTTATCATCATAACGACAAGGTATGTTATCCGTTTTTTCATCACAAATGAAAGCGTAAAATTAAATAAAATTGAAAATCAATTGTCAATTCATGCTAACTTTACATTTTACTTGACTAAAAATGAATTTGACTGAACTCGAACACAGGATTTTCAACATTGACCAGGTACATGAGTTTAACGATATTGCGTTGAAAATATTTCAATTTCAGTACACTCACAATCCTGTTTATCGAGCGTTTGTCGATTTTCAGGTGACTAATATTTCCAAAATCGAACATTATTCCCAAATCCCTTTTCTACCGATTGAATTTTTTAAAACCCATCAAATTATTTGCGAAGGATACAATCCACAAATTACATTTGAAAGCAGCGGTACAACCGGAAACCAGGCGAGTAGACACCACATTGCCAGGGTCAAGATTTACGAAGAAAGTTTTTTAAAAGGATTTGAATTGTTTTACGGAAAACCGTCTGAATTTATTTTTTTGGCATTGCTTCCGGCTTACCTTGAGAGAACCGGTTCATCGCTCGTTTATATGGTTGACCAACTGATCAGGAAAAGCGACCATCCTTCAAGTAATTTTTTTCTGAACAATTTATCTGAGTTAAAAAGCATTTTAGTGCAAAAGCACAACAGAAAAGTGATCCTGATCGGCGTTAGCTTTGCTTTGCTCGATCTGGCCGAACAATTCGAACTGGAAATTCCCGGTGTCATCGTCATGGAAACCGGTGGCATGAAAGGCAGAAGAAAGGAGATGATCAGGGTGGAACTGCATCAAAAGCTAAAAGAACATTTGAATATTCCGGTCGTTCATTCTGAATATGGGATGACAGAGTTATTGTCGCAAGCATACTCAAAAAGGGATGGGATTTTCAATTGCCCTCCCTGGATGAAAATCCTGATCCGTGATATGAATGACCCCAAAACCATCATGAATAAACAACAGACAGGCGGAATTAATGTCATCGACCTGGCCAACATTTATTCCTGTTCATTTATTGCCACCCAGGACCTGGGTAAGATGCACGCCGATGGCAGCTTTGAGGTGCTTGGACGATTCGATAACAGCGATATCAGGGGGTGTAATTTGATGGTTGTTTGATCAGGACAATTTCTAAATATATTTACTAAAGACGGTACTCCACAGGTTCCCGGATTTCCGGCACATCATTGGCCGGTGAATTTACCAGTTTCGAAACCGGGTGGGCTGTCATCAACTTTTCATCCAACGGTTTAAGTAAACCCGTTAAAAACCCGGTATCATCTTCCTGCAGCCATGGTTTTTCATCTTTTTTTTCAAGGATAACAGGCATGCGGTTATGGATATTTTCCATCAATTTATTGGCTGATGTAGTGATGATAGAAAAAGAGTGGATAAGTTCGTTGTTTTCATCTTTCCAGGTATCCCAAATTCCAGCCATGGTGAACAGGCCTTCATCCTCAAGGTAAATCCTGTAAGGAATTTTTTCTTTTAGGTTTATTTTTTTCCACTCATAAAATCCGTCACTCAGTACCAGGCAGCGTTTCCGTTTAAATGAGCTTTTAAATGACGGCTTTTCCATAATCGTTTCGGCTTTGGTGTTGATCATCTTGTTCCCGATATTTTTATCTTTTGCCCAGAAAGGGATAAGTCCCCACCGGTAAAAACCAAGCCTTTCCGGATCGGCGTTTGAAATTACAGCCAGGTTTTGTGAAGGAGCACAATTGTACCGGGGTTTATATTGTGTTGAATCCACTTTTACATCAAAACGGTCTTCGATGATCTTTGCCAGAGGTGAAAATGAAAATCGTCCGCACATGTATAATTTATTTTATAGTTCAATGTTCGATGTTCGATGTTTTGAAATCCTTGACTTATAAATTTGTCGGATTTCGGCATCCGAAGATATAAAATTCCCCTGAAATACTTTAATCAATCCTCAGAATTGTTTTTATAGATTTCATCAGCATCCACCTGCAGTATATCGCTCCACCTGGTGGTGTAATGGGGCGAAAGATTGTGTTGCCGCATTTTCCAGCCGTTTTCCGTGCCCTGAATGGCAAACTTTATTTTTTCCATTCCGGCCTTGTTGTTAATATCATCAATCAGTTTTGAAATTTTATCCAGTTTCGCCCGGTTTTTATTTGACCAAAGATCTACCTGCATACCCATTTGTGGGATTACATCCGATACAATCACACCCGATTTTTTGTATTTGTAACCCTTCTTGTAAAGGGCTTTCAAGGCTAACACCGCATAATGCAGCAACTCCTGTGTGTTGTTCGTCGGATTCGAAAACCGGATAATCTTGTAATTCACGTATTGGGGACCGGAAGCATATTTATTGGTCATAATGAAAATGAGCAGGGACTGGGCCAATGAGTTTTGCTTCCGAAGTTTTTGTGCCACTTTGGATACATAAGATGTAGTTGCCTGTTCCAGTTCCTCGTAAGTTTCAATCGGATGCCCGAACGACCTGGAAGTACAAATCTCCTTTTTGGTATCGGGATTTTTATTTAAAGGATAACAAACCTTCCCGCGAAGTTCGAGTACAATTCGCTGGCCCATCACACCCAGGTGCTCTTTAACCCGGTTTTCATCTGAAATTTTCAGGTCATATGCATGATTAATATTATTTCGACTGAAAAATGCTTCATATTTTTCACCAATGCCCCAGATATCAGATAGGTTGGTGCTTCGAAGAATTTCATCCGGCTCTTTATGATTCATCAGGTTGAGAACACCATTTAATTCAGGCCGGGTTTTGGCAGTATGATTGGCCAACTTGGCTAAAATTTTTGTCGGAGCAATTCCGACAGAAACAGGAATACCGGTCCATTTCATCACTGTTGATTTGATACGGTTTCCGAATTGAGCCAGTTTTTCAATATCAAAACCCGATAAATCCAGGAAAGCTTCATCGATGGAATAGATTTCCATTTGTTCACAAAAACGCGAAAGGGTATTCATCACTCTTTGGGAAATATCGCCATACAAAGCATAGTTGGTTGAAAATACATGAACCTTGTGCTTTTCGATCAGGTCAGGGATTTCAAAAACCGGGATACCCATTTTAATTCCAATGGCTTTGGCTTCTTCCGACCTTGAAATTACACAACCGTCATTATTGGAAAGAACAACTACCGGTTTCCCTTCCAGTGAAGGGTTAAATATTTTTTCGCAGGAAGCGTAAAAATTGTTACAATCGATCAAAGCAAAAATATTGTCCATAGCGCTGTATTTACCGGAAAAATAAAAATATATAATTTTCCTTTTCTATCTATCTTTGCCCGTAGATTTTTGTTTATATAAAAATTTAAAATTCAGAATCATGCAAACCATTATAAACAAAGCCTCAAGAGTTTCCAAACGCGACAATCTGGTTCTGATCACTTCAGACCTGAGAGCCCTCAATGATAAATACCTTGAAAAGTCGGAACTGGAATATATTCGAAATGCCCATAAAGAGTTTAAAAAGTTTCAATTTGCTTTCAACAGGATGAATAAATGGGACTTTGTTCGCGTAATGGAAAAAGAACGTTCAAAGGATTTGAGATTGGAAAATTACCGAAGGGCAGGAGCCTGCTTTGCCAAAGAACTAAATGAAAACAGGCTGAACCGGGTGACTGTTGTAGATTTGGATAATGATCCTGAGAATGTTCTGGCTTTTGCCGAGGGACTGGCTTTAAGCAACTACCAGTTTATCAAATACAAGAAGGATCAGAACGTGAAAATAAATTCACTGAACCAAATCGATATTTATTCGGGGAAACTGGATTTAAAAGCGATTGATGATTTAAACATCATGCTCGATGGAACTTTTAAATGCAGGAACCTGGTGAACGAGCCTGTAGTTTTCCTAAATGCGGTAAAATTTGCGGAAGAAATGGAATCCATGAGCAAAGCATCCGGTGCGAAGGTTGAAATCCTTAACAAGAAGAAGATCGAATCTCTGAAAATGGGTGGCTTACTTGCAGTTAACAAGGGAAGTGTTGATCCTCCCACGTTTACCACCATAGAATGGAAACCAGAAAAACCGGTCAATAAAAAACCTTATGTTTTCGTGGGGAAAGGGGTTGTTTACGACACAGGTGGCATGAATATCAAAACTGGCGATTACATGAATAACATGAAAATGGACATGGCAGGCGGAGCAGCAGTAGTATCTGCTGTTTATGCTATTTCAATGGCAAAATTACCTGTTCATGTAATCGCTTTGGTTCCGGCAACAGATAACCGGACCGATGGCAACGCCTATGTGAGCGGTGACATCATTACCATGCACGACGGTACCCGGGTGGAGGTGATCAATACGGATGCCGAAGGCCGGCTGATCCTGGCCGATGCATTGAGCTATGCCAAAAAATTTAATCCGGAACTTGTGATAAACGTAGCAACCCTTACAGGATCGGCTGCACGGGCCATTGGCAAATATGGCATTGTTGCAATGCAATCAAAGGCAGATAGGGAGTTCAGGCAATTGAAAAAAACAGGAGAAACAATAAACGAAAAAGTGGTTGAATTTCCGCTTTGGAAAGATTATGAAGATTTACTCAAATCTGATATTGCAGATATCAAAAACCTTGGAGGAGTTGAGGCAGGTGCTATCACGGCCGGAAAATTCCTGCAACATTTTACCGCATATCCGTTTATTCACCTGGATATTGCAGGAACCGCCTTTACCGAAAAACCCTATCATTATTATCCTTCGGGCGGAACCGGAATTACAGTCAGGTTGCTGTTTAATTTTATTAAAAACAAAATTTAATTTTGCAAATAATTGCTGAATGATTTAACAAAAAGGAGAAATTCCTATGATCGATGAACAAGATATCAAATCAGGTGATAAAGTCAGGGTGGGCATTACCCACGGAGATTATAACAGCATAAGTTACGAAATCATATTAAAAACATTTCAGGATATCCGCATCCTCGATTTTTTCACTCCAATAATTTACGGATCTTCCAAAATTGCTTCCTATTTCAGGAAAACTTTGAATATACCTGACGTCAACCTGAACCTGATTAAAAAGGCTGACTATGCCAATCCCAAGCGCGTTAATATCGTTAACTGCTTTGAGGATGAGGTAAAAATAGAAGTCGGCAAAATGTCGCGTATGGCAGGGGAACTTTCTTATTATGCCTTGGAAAAGGCTGTTGAAGATATCCGCACTAATAAAATTGATGTATTGGTCACAGGTCCGATCAACAAGAAAAATATACAGTCGGATAAATTTGGATTTAGTGGTCATACCGATTACCTGGCTCATAAATTCAATACGGATAACCATTTAATGATGATGGTAAGTAATAACCTGAGAATCGGAATATTGACCGGCCATATTCCACTGAGCGCCGTCAGGGAAAAAATAACAAAAGAGCTGGTTCTGAATAAAATCCGGGTCATGTGCGAATCATTGAAGAATGATTTCAATACCACAAAACCCAAAATTGCGATTCTCGGCCTTAATCCTCATGCAGGCGACGATGGATTGATCGGAAGCGAAGAAAAAGATATTATTTCACCGGCCATCGAAATGGCTAAAAAAGAGAATTTTTTGGCTTTTGGACCATTCCCGGCAGACGGATTCTTCGGTTCATTAAGCTACATGAAATACGACGGGGTGCTTGCCATGTACCACGACCAGGGAATGATTCCATTTAAAGCTATCGCTTTTGATGAAGGTGTTAATTATACAGCCGGCTTACCTGTCGTCCGCACCTCACCCGCACATGGCACTGCTTTCGATATCGCAGGGAAAAATATTGCATCTGAAGCCTCCATTCGCGAGGCCATTTACCTTGGGATACAAATATTTAAAAACCGTAAACTAAACTCGGAATTAAACAAAAATCCTTTACCTTTAAAAATCACTGAAGAACAACCCCAACACAATGAGCAAAATTCAGAGGATAAAGATTTGAAGGAATAAACTAAAGTTACCATAACCCGATTAAAGGAAATTTTATGCTACCTGTTAACTATTCCATACAGGAAATTGCTAACATCACAGATGGAAAGATCATCAACGCTGGTGAAAACCAGGGGCCCATCACCGATATTCTCATCGATTCCCGACGTTTGATTACTCCCGAAAACTGCTTGTTTATTGCGCTGATTACCAAAAAGGATAACGGCCATAAATACATTGAAGATGCCTACCATAAAGGGATCAGGAATTTTATTGTTTCGGAGGAGGCAATTAATTTTGCCGATGCGACCTACATCCAGGTACAGAACACCCTTGAGGCACTGCAACAAATTACAGCCTATCATCGATCCAGGTTCAATATCCCGGTCATTGGGATCACCGGAAGCAATGGAAAAACAGTGATCAAGGAGTGGTTGTTTCAACTGCTCAATGCCGACAAAAAAATCGTTCGAAGCCCTAAAAGTTACAACAGCCAGGTGGGGGTACCGCTTTCGGTTTGGCAACTTAAACCCGGTTGTGAATTAGGCATATTTGAAGCCGGTATTTCCGAACCCGATGAAATGGGGAAACTGCAAAAGATCATCAAACCTACGATTGGAATTTTTACAAACATAGGACCGGCGCACAACGAAAATTTCATCAACACTAAACAGAAAATCGGTGAAAAGCTAAAGCTTTTCACCAAGGTGAATACCCTCATCTATTCACCCGATTATTTTGAAATCCAGGAAACCATCATTCGTTCCGAATTGCTCAAGAACATCAATGCATTTACCTGGAGCCGAAAACAAGATGCCGATCTTTTCATTTCGAAGGCTACCAGCGGAAACAATAAAACCACGATTAAAGGCACTTATCAAAATAAAGAGATTTCTATTTCAATTCCGTTTTCAAACGAAGCTTCGATTGAAAATGCCATTCATTGCTGGGCAACCATGTTGCTGATGGGTTATGACAACAATGTGATAGCTGAAAGAATGCTGCACCTGCAGCCAATTGCCATGCGGCTCGAAATGAAGGAAGGGATCAACCATTGCTCCATCATCAACGACAGTTACAATTCCGATATCAATTCGCTGAATATTGCCATCGATTTTCTGAACCAGCAAAACCAGCATAAAAAGAAAACCGTAATTCTTTCGGATATTCTTCAAAGCGGTCAGAATGATGATGAGCTTTACAGCGAAATTGCAATGATTTTAAAGAAAAAAGGAGTCAATAAAATCATCGGTATCGGGAATGCGATCAGCAAGTTTGCCGATAAATTCGATTTGGAAAAAATGTTCTATCCTTCAACGGAAGAGTTTTTAAAGAAATATTCATTTGCAGCTTTTCTAAATGAAAGTATCCTGTTGAAAGGTGCTCGTGTTTTTGAATTTGAACAGATCAGCCAGGCTTTGCAGCAAAAAGCACATGAAACGGTTCTGGAGATCAACCTGAATGCCCTGATCCATAACCTGAATTACTATCGCGGTAAAATCAATCCCGAAACCAGGATCATGGCCATGGTAAAGGCATTTTCATATGGTAGCGGTAGTTTTGAAATATCCAACACCCTTCAGTTTCACCGCATCGATTACCTGGCTGTGGCTTATGCGGATGAAGGCGTGGAACTTAGAAAAGCGGGGATTACGGTTCCCATCATGGTGATGAACCCGGATGAACAAAGTTTCGATGCCATCATCAAACACAATTTGGAGCCCGAGATTTACAATTTTAGGTCATTAAAATTGCTTGAGAAGGCAACTGAGTCGAATATCATTCCCGAAAACAAACCGGTAAAAGTGCATATCAAGCTCGATACAGGATTTCACCGGCTTGGATTTTTACCCGAGGAAATCGATCAATTGATCGAAAAACTACTCAACATTAAATCGATTTATGTTCAATCGGTATTCTCACACCTGACGTCGAGTGAGGACCCCAGGGATGATGATTTTTCACGATATCAGATAGGGCAGTTCAAGGAAATGGCAGAAAAAATCAAAAGCCACTCAGACCATCATATCATGATGCACATACTGAATTCTGCCGGGATCAGCCGTTTTCCGGATACACAATTTGACATGGTGCGCCTGGGTATCAGCCTTTATGGTGTGCCATCGACCGATATCGATAGGGACCAGCTTGAAAATGTAAGTACGCTCAAATCGACCATTTCGCAAATTAAACCAATCAAAGCCGGAGAAACCATCGGATACAATCGCGCCTGGCAGGTAGCGCATGATATGAGGCTTGCCGTCATACCGGTGGGATATGCCGACGGATTAAACCGGAAGCTGGGCAATGGAAAGGGAAATGTTTATATCAACAATAAAACGGCTATCATAGTCGGAAATGTTTGTATGGATATGTGTATGGTGGACGTAACAAATATTGAAGCACAGGAAGGGGATGATGTGATTATTTTTGGAAAAGAACACCCGATTTCTGAAATGGCCAGGGCTATCGATACAATCCCTTATGAAGTATTGACAAATATTTCCAGGCGGGTGAAAAGAGTATATTTTCATGACTAAATGGAACCTAAACAATTATTATTATAAATTTGAAATATGACACCAAAAAAACTCTCCATCATTATTCCCGCCTACAATGAATCGGCTACCATTTATTCAATCCTGGATAAGGTGTTAAGCGTGAAACTTCTTGAAGAAACGGTAAAGGAAATTGTCATTGTAAATGACTATTCAACAGATAATACACGCGAGTTGGTTGAGAATTATATCCAGGATCACAATGATATCGATATAAGACTTTACAACCAGGAAAAAAACATGGGAAAAGGGGCTGCACTGCATAAAGGCATTGAACTGGCTACCGGTGATTTCCTTATCATACAGGATGCCGACCTGGAATATGACCCCGACGAATACAACTTTTTACTCAAACCTATGCTTTCCGATCAGGCAGATGTAGTTTACGGTTCCCGGTTCAAGGGATCATTACCGCACAGAATTCTTTTTTTCTGGCATTCCATCGGAAACCAGTTTCTGACCTTTATTTCCAATGTGTTTACCAACCTGAATTTATCAGATATGGAAACCTGTTATAAAATGTTCAGGGCCAAACACATTAAAAGCCTTCAATTGAAGGAAAACCGTTTTGGGTTCGAACCGGAGGTAACGGCCAAAATATCGCGTATTCCGGGTATCCGAATTTATGAAGTCGGGATTTCCTATTATGGCAGAACCTACCAGGAAGGGAAAAAAATCAATTGGCAGGACGGAATCAGGGCGTTATGGTGTATATTAAAATATAATACCTGGAGCAAATAATTTTCAGGATTTCGCTTCAGCTTTTACTTTCCTGGCTTTCAGATGAAATTTTTCGTTCCACCAAACCCACAATAAAAACATTACAATATAAAAAAACGGGCGCATGATCCAGTCATGGATGTAATCCCACTGATGGGGCAGGTTTATGGTAACATATGTCATTCCGACAATCCTGAATATATTTACAATGTGAATGATAACGATGCCAAGTGGAATGAACCATGCTTTATGTTTCCAGGGCCCAGGGAACAGCAGCATTAAAAATACCCACTGGTAAAATTGTTTTAATCCCGAACAACTTGAATTTACGTAAACAATACCATTATTGGGGGCGTAGTAAATTACATTTTTATGCATGGCCCCCCCAATTGTAAGTTCATCGAAAGTAGTGACATTTACATTGAGCACTTCCAGCACCCACTTGCTGGCATAAAATACTTTTTCAGCCAGGTAAAGTGCCGAATTCATGATAAAATCAACAGCCATAAAATTGCTGGCGAAAATTTTCCAAACAACATGAAAAAACAGCAGGATCACCATAAAAAGGAAGACATCCTTCAGTGCATAAAGATGGTATTTCCTTATGATTTCTTTTACCTGGATAAATAGCTTCATTTGCATCGCAGATCTTAGGGTAATTTAATGCGAATTATTACATTCAATTGCTTGGCTAAAATATAAAAAGTTTAATAACTTTGCCCTTTCTTTTTTTAATCGCCAAAACATTTGGAAAACACAAGGAGATATTATAAAAGCCGAAAAAGTAAAAATCCCCTGCTAAGGTTTTTTCAGAATATTGGAAACCTGTTCAGAGGGGCAGAAAGGAAAAAAGAACCTGTTGAATACCGGCCTTTTTTGGGTAAAGATCAATCCTCATTTCAAACGGAAAGACCAGACAGCGAGGAGGAAGGCAGATTACATCGTAAAAGAAAAAAAAGATGGTCCCCATTTCAAAAGTTTAGAGAGTATACCAAAAACAGGGACAGAAGGCTGGAGGAAAGGCGCAAAAGGAAGTTTAAGAGAAAAGTACAAAGAAAACATAAACGGGAGTACAAAAGACGGGCAAGAATTGATTTTATCAGGAAGTTCCTGCCTAATTATAAACTCCCGAAAAATGTTCCCCTTACGGAATTGACCGAAGAAGAAGCTGCCGAAGCAATTAAAAGTCAGCAAAAGAATTACTTTTATTACACGATCAATTCAATTGCACTTTTTATTACCGCTTATCTCCTAATTTATATGATTTACCAACTCACAGTACTGGTAACTGCTTCGAGGTGGAGGCTCGACTCCGTGCTATATTATTTCGACCTTGCATTTAATGACTACTCCCCTTTATGGTCGAGGTTGAATATCATTATTGTTACCGCCTCCGGGCCGGTTGTTTGCCTTTTGATCGGTATTTTGTTTTTCCGGTTGATATCCAACCGTAAGAAGTTAAAAGGATTCCGGAAACTCCTCGTGATGTGGATTGCTATCATTGGATTCAATATGTTCCTGGGTGCATTTGCCTCCGGAGTTTCATTTGATGAAGGTTTTGGTTATGTTCCGGCATGGTTGTACCTGAATGTATTCTGGCAAATATTTATTTCGTTGCTATTTCTGTTTATACTAGGTTTGATTGGTTATTACTCTGCATCGAAATTTCTCGACACCTCGAATTCCTCATATAGGGTCAGGCCCGAGAATAAGGTCAAATTTTTATTTTTCCAGGTAGTGTTACCCTGGATTATTGGAATATTAATCATATTCCTGGTTAAAATTCCCAACAATACACCTTACGATACCGCCAACCTGATTACGCTTGGATTTGGAGTAGTACCTGTTCTGTTTAACAGGTATGCCAGGCCAACCGTACTTTTTGAGAGCGAGCGAAAGCCGACACGGATCAATTGGTATTATATCATTCTTTTCATGGTACTCCTGCTTGCCTTCCGAATTGGTTTAAATAATGGATTACATGTAGTGCTAAACTATAAATTTATTTTCTCTCTGGAAGTTACCCCGGTTTAGACGAATTCAAAATCCATTTGCTTTTTAGCCAATTCTATTTTTCGTACCCTTATAGTTACCGGATCACCCAGTTTATACTCTTTCCCAAACTGATGTCCGATCACCCGGTAGTTCTCTTCGTCAAGGTAATAAAAATCATCATCCATGTACCTGAGTGAAACCATTCCTTCACATTTATTGCCCTCCAGTTCAACATAAATTCCCCACTTTGAAACACCGGAGATCAAACCGTTGAATGTTTGTCCGACTTTATCGAGCATATACTCTGCTTGTTTGTATTTGATTGAAGCACGTTCAGCTTCCAGGGCTTTTCTTTCCATTTCCGACGAATGCTTGCATTTCTCTTCATATTCCGCTGGATTCATAACCGGATTTCCGTTTAAGTATCCGTCCAGTAATCGATGGACCATTAAATCGGGATATCGGCGAATGGGGGAAGTGAAATGGGTATAGAAGCTAAATGCCAAGCCGTAATGCCCGATGTTTTTTATAGAATATTCGGCTTTGGCCATGGTTCTGACAGCTATGCTCTCGATCATATTTTCTTCGCCTTTTCCTTTAATATCTTTGAATAATTGGTTAAGGGAAGCTGAAATCGATTTTTTACTTCCGAGGTTCAGTTTATAGCCCAGTTTATTGATGAACTCTGCAAATGTTTCCAGCTTTTCCTGGTTGGGCACATCATGGATACGGTAAACGAAGGTTCTGGAATCCTGTTTTGCCTTGACCTTTCCAACCCATTCGGCAACCCTGCGGTTAGCAAGCAGCATAAAATCCTCAATAAGTTTATTTGAATCCTTTTGTTCCTTGATGTATGCACTGATAGGTTTGCCATCTTCATCCAATTTAAATTTGACCTCCTGCGATGAAAAGGCAATAGATCCATTTTTAAACCTTTCATCCCTTAGTTTGCTGGCCAGGTTATGCAGGGTTAAAATCTCAATGGAGAATTCATCTTGCTTTCCCTCAATGATTTCCTGAACCTCATCGTAATTGAACCTTCGGTTGGAATTGATAATTGTTCTTCCAAACCAATGACTTTCGACCTGCGCATCTCCGGTCATTTCAAATATCGCAGCGTAACATAGCTTATCGGTGTGAGGTTTCAAAGAACAAATATCATTGGACAGTCGTTCGGGGAGCATGGGAATCACCCTGTCGACAAGATATACCGAAGTACCCCTGTCGTAAGCTTCCTGATCGATAAGCGTACCGGGTTTTACATAATATGATACGTCAGCAATATGAACACCTACTTCCCAGTTTCCATTATTTAATTTCTGCAAAGAAAGGGCATCGTCATAATCTTTGGCATCCTCAGGATCGATGGTACAGGTAAAGATATTTCGAAAATCACGCCTGGAATTGGTTTCTTTTTGTGATACTTCAGCTTCAATTTTATCTGCTTCCTTTTCGACCTTTGCGGGAAATCTGACCGGAAACCCAAAATCGGCCAGGATGGAATGCATTTCAACTTCATGCTCGCCCGGCTTACCCAGAACCTCCGTTATTTTGCCGAAAGGATTTTTCGAATGGGCCGGCCAATCCACAATTTCAGCAATGGCTTTATCTCCATTTTTAGCGCCATTCAAATCGGCAGCCGGAATATAAATATCGATAGGTACAGCATTGTTATCAGGGATTAGAAAAGCATAGTTTTTAGATACGTCGACGATCCCGACAAACCGGGTTTTACTTCTTTTAATAATCTCGACAATCCTTCCTTCGAGCTTTCTGTCCTTTCTTTTGGGAAAAATCTGGACTTTTACTGTGTCGTCATTCAAGGCATGATATGTATTATTTGCGGCAATATAAATATCTTCAGTTGATTCATCTGAAATGATATATGCTTTCCCGGTTTGCTTCATATCAACCGTACCGGTGATGGTACTTTTTGAAACCGGAATATGCAATAATTTCGGATTGAGTTGGTATTTACCCCTTTTTTGTTCAATGATCTTCCGGTCTGCTGCCAGGTCTTCCAGTATTTCCATTACAAGTTGCTTGCTTGCTTTGTCCGATATTCCAAGATTGAAGGACAATTGCCTGAAATTAAATCCCTTGACCGGATTTTGCATAAATACATTCAGAACGGTTTTTGCAAATGAACTTTTGCCCGCCTTTCTGTCTTTTGAATTTCTTTTCCTTGCCATTTTAGCTTAAAAATTTGTAAGTGGTTTAATCAAAACTCTCAAAGTTAGGTCTTTTATTTTACTATTTTCTTTATTTTTGAATGCGATGAACCTGATCCACGACTTCGTAACGCTGCTATTCCCGCTTACCTGCCTGGCCTGCGGAAATAACCTGTATAAGAATGAACAGATTATTTGCACTTCTTGTTTAATGCATCTGCCCAAAACCAACTTCCATCTTGATCCTGAAAACCTAGCTGTTAAAATTTTTTGGGGAAGAGTCAGAATTGAGGCAGCAACTGCACAATATTTTTACCGTAAAGGTGGAAAGGTACAGCATCTGATCCACCAAATGAAATATAACGGTCACAAAGAGGTAGGCATTTTGTTGGGAGAAATTTACGGATCAATTCTTAAGGATTCGGATTTGTTTAACTCCATCGATAAAATTATTCCAATTCCCCTGCACAAGTCAAAACTTAAAAAAAGAGGTTTCAACCAGGCCGAAATGTTTGCCGAGGGCTTATCAAACGCCATGAAGGTCGAAATGGACAATAAAACTGTTCTGAGAACTGTAGCTACTTCAACGCAAACAAAAAAATCCAGATATAAAAGATGGGAGAATGTCAGCGAGATTTTCGAGGTTGCAAAACCCGGTGAAATATCTGGAAAACATATCCTTTTGGTTGATGATGTAATTACCACCGGAGCCACCATGGAAGCTTGTATTCAGGCTATTCAGAAAATTCCGGATGTCAGGATCAGTGTAGCAGCAATGGCATATGCAGCACAATAAAAAACCCGGTATCAATTTAAAATACCGGGTTTTTTATTTCAAATACAATTTAGTCCAAAACTTTTCGTCTGGCCTCATAGATTTTCCTGACGCCATAGCCTATGGCTAGCGAAAGAAGAATCAACAAGCCACCACCGATGGGTGCTCCCCCTCCAATTGGGTAAGCTCCTTCACCACCATTCCATGCGGGATCCCAGGGTTGAGGTTGAGCCGTTAACAGATTCGGAATAATTATTACCAATATTAGTAATGAAATTAAAACTAATTTTTTCATACACTCTTAATATTTATTTCTGTTTTACTTAATTATTACTTTTCCGGTTACAATAGCATTGGATGAAAGCACTTTAACAATGTAATAGCCATTGATACCATTTACTGTATATGTATTAAGTCCTTCATTCAGGTTTTCACTCATTATTTTCTGACCCATCATGTTGAAAATTTCAACTGTACCGGTTGTCATTTCGGTTGCATTTACATATACATTTTCGTCAACCGACCATATCCTGATATTGTTTGCTTCATGTTCAGGTGTGTTAAGCGGAGTGAAATGAATAATAAACCGATCAGGGTCTGAGCCTTGTATATAATTAAATGTATATGAAGTTTCGAGCAGGTTCACCTGAGCTCCGGTGATTCCATCTTCCAGGACAATGTTACCAAACTCACTTGTTTCAATAGCTTCAATGGTATAAGTTCCCGATTGGCCGGCAACAAATGACATATGAACCAATGGAACAACAGGCAATGTGTTGATGGCTAATTCATTTCCATCACTGACCGTATAGATTTGGGGAACTGGTTCTGCGTTGGACAAAAGTTTGTGTGCATCAAATATCCTGTCGAATCCGGTAGATGCTTCATCCAGAAAGCGGATGTAGATTTTATCCGAATAATCATTTCCTGAAACCTGAAGGGCAAGTACATCTGCGATGGATTCCTTATAAAAATTATCTGATCCGTTATGCGTTCTCCAACCATTTTCAAAATTAAATAATCCACCTGATGTTGCCTGCATAAAAAATCCCTGCGTTGCCGGTATTTCTGCAATTTCACCAACTCCGCCTGCACTTTCGGCGTAATCCAGATCAACATCTTTATAAATATACACAGCTCCATTCAATGATGTTGGGAAATCACCATCAGTCACCATGGTGAAAATATCGATTGGTGAAGTGTACGGGTTTCCGAACAAATTCCATCCGCCGCCATCGAAAGTTCCGTTATCGGTATAATTTACCGAATAGGTCCCAGCAGAATTATGCATATTGGAGAAAGGTCCGCCAAAATTCAGGTTATTTCCAACAGGATTTGGGCAGGAATAATTTAAATCCCTGAGCACGCTGTAACCTTTTCCGTTGTCGAAATTATATACAGCAGGATTGCTGCAATCACCGCCTTCCACATGTACCCAGGTATCGTTTGGCTCATCCCACCAGTTCAGGTAATAATCAGGAATAAGCTGGTCACTGGAAATTCCATTGGTCGGCATTGAAATGTAGTGCCAGCCATGGTTTACACCTGCGGATGAAGTGCCCATCATTTCCCTGTAGAAATTGAAAGCGCCCGAACCTGTTGTTCCACCATTGTCAATGTATGAACCGACATTGGCAGTACCGTCATTTTCGATGGTGAAAGTACCATTGTTGGTGAATAATCCGTTGGTAGTAAGATCACCGTTTACTCCGATATTCAATTGAGCATTGGCAGCAATAAAGAGTTGATTACAAATTGCACCGGAAGTTGAAATAACCGGGAATGGTGCTTTGGCACCGCTGACATCCGGAATTTCTACATTAAGCATATCGGTTGGAACCCCATTGTGCCAGTTCCCAGCTTCGCTCCATTCATTGCTGACAGCCCCGGTCCAATCAGTATAAATACCAACATTCAAAGCACCGGGGGTAGGTGGAGATTGATCATAGGTAGTAGTGACCAATTGTCCTCCTGAACCGTTGGGAATTCTTTGGTTTGAATGGCCAGCCGGGTTACCGCGTTCACCTTCATTAATTTGTGGTTGGCCGGGTGTAAGAACATCAAGAAGTCCTGTATCATCACCATCATTGGTATCATAAACCAAAGCATCCAGAATATTCACATTGGTCACCGGAGTACCATTTGGAAAATCAGTATCATCGCCTAAATAAAGAGCAACAGCATCGGCACCATTTTGTAAGAAATTGTTGGCAAAAATTATGGAAGGAGTTGGAACTAAACCTGAATTTCCCAGGAGGAAATAACCGTTTGCATCCGTTGAGAATCCATCCAAATCGTATGCAGCATAGGAAGCATCGTTACTACCATTATAAAGAATCACAACCAGACCTGTTAAGTCAGTATTTCCAAAACCACCATCATATAACTCAATGAACTCCAAAACGTCAGTACTTTCCGTATCTGAATCAACTTCGTTGATTATAACAAAGTCAGCTACCGGGCAAGCTTCGCAGGAATTGAAGCAAACCAAATCGAGGGTTAAATCTCCAGTTGGGGTTGTCATGAAACGGTTTCCACCATCCCATACCACACAAGGACCATTAAATCCCTCCCAACCACCTGGGCCGTTTTTAAATTTATATTCATGGTAGGATCCTTCCTCCAATAATACTGTAAGTTGATAAATGCTACCGGATGAGTTGATCATTGGCTGATCGGACCAACCGTTGAAATCTCCGGCTAAATAAACATCTCCTGATACACTTTCATTCTTCATATCTACCTGGAAGGTAATATTCCAGTCAGGAGTGCCGCAATCGGTACAAGAATTAAAACAAACCACTGGGATAGAATAATTCGAACTGCCTACCGTTTCATACCTGTTATCAGTTGAGGGAAATTCACATTCTGATGGTATACTTTCCCAATTTCCGCTATTTACGTACTTGAACTGATAAGTAAGCCCTTCATAAAGCTGAATAGTAGTTGTATAAACTTGGTCTGCGTCTCCATCAAACATCTCGGTAGTAGTGGGATTCCATCCATTAAATTCTCCTGCAAGAAAAACGCCACTTGTTACGGTTTGTTCTTCCATATTCACCTGGAAAGTCACATCGATGAGGTTGGCCTGATAAATAGAAATGTTATCAACCTGCCACCACCTGTAAGTAGATGGCTCATTATATTCATAATGGTATTTAAATGCAATATAAACGTTTGAGCCACTAATACCTGATAAATCCAAGAGCCCAGATGAAGAATATATATTTGGGTCCGCAGGTTGTGTGTAACTTATTTCGTTCCAAGTAGCTGATGAGGGATCTCCAACTCCATAATAGTCTGGTGACCATAATACTTTTAAATAATTAATTTCATCATCTGTACCATATTGATACCAGGTATCAAAAGTCATGCGTTCATTGGAGTAACCATCAAAATTAATTCCTGGTAAAATAAGCCAATCCTCTTCTGTGTCTCCAGTATTAAAACCATTCATATCTGCATAACCATTACCGCTATATGAACTATAAACCCATGTCTCAAGCGGACCTGAAACACTGTAAACATAACAATCACCAAGGTCAGTATTGAAAGGTTCGAAATAAGGTAGTGTAGTCATAACTGGGGTTTCAACTGTACCTGTACAGGTCACAGTTCTGTCTGTGGCTCCGGGAGAAGTTATAAGTATATCCTCAACATAAGTTGTGGCAGCTAATCCAGCCTGTAGTCTCGTATAAATAGTTGTTGTGGATACAACACCTCCTGTTTGAGTTAAAGTAATCGGAGTAAGTTGATAGGTTGAATTATCCAATGAAATTTCAAAATTTATTGAAGGATTAACAGTAATGTCATCTGTTAGATCAAATCCTTCAACTGTAAAAGTTTGTTCTGCTGAAGGCCCATTGCCCAATTCATAATTGAATCCTGTAAGAGATGTTTCTGAAACTGTAATAGTTGGTGTCCCTGACATTGTATGCGAAAAAGAAAAATCATCCCAATAAACAGTCGCTCCTGAATAGGTTCTAACTTCAAAATAGAAATTATCAGCAGCAGCTGGGGCCGTTACAGTTACCGAATAGGAAGACCACACTCCGCCATTATTAGCAAAATAAGAATTATTTGGACCTCTTAATTCAGCAGCATTATCAGGTAAAGTCGTGGTACCAGTTCTCCAATAACACCAAATTCTTGCATCAGTCCCATCACCTGATGTAACTTTATACCAGATAGTTAAGTCATAATCATCACCTGGTATAATTCCATTAATAGTCTGTCCCAAATCACTTGTACCACCTAGATGTTTGGCTGAATATGTTCCGCCATGAACAAATTCTGCAGTTGATTCTTGTGTTACATTTTCAACATGAGTCCAACTTGTTGGTGTGTTTATATCATCCCAACTTTCAAAATTCCCATTTAATAAAACTTCCTGTCCAAATCCATTAATGACATAGGCCATAAATATCAGGACAAATGGAATTGTAATTCTTTTCATAATGCTAAATTTTTAAATTATACATAAAGTTAATTTTCTGTTAAATGAATAAAAAAATCTGAATTTAAGATTAATAAATCATTCAATATAATCATGAATAGTCATCATTCTTATAATGGGTGCCCAAAGTTAGATAAAAAATATGTGTAAAAAGCCATGAGATTTAGATTGTTGAAAACTTATTTGCGGCCAAAATCAGCAGGTATTTCACCCCAATATTCTGTCTCCCACTTCAATATCTTGTTCTTGTAATCATTATTCTCAAGCCAATAAATTGCACGGTCTACCAACTCAAATAGCTTTTCATTTATATTGTTCCTTTCAAGCTTGGTTTTCACCCGTTTATTTTTCACCCATGAGATCGCTGTGCGCGAATCGGAATAAACCGGAATTTGGCTGTTTTTTTGTTTTAATAATGCAATCCCATGAACCAAAGCCAAAAACTCACCAATGTTAACCGTTCCTTCGGGAAAAGGGCCTTTTCTGAAAATTTCCCGACCCGTTGATGTATAAACCCCTCTGTATTCTAGCACACCCGGATTTCCGCTGCAGGCCGCATCAACTGCCAGGCTGTTTTTAACCGGTTCGCCAATGAGTTGTTTTTCTTCATCTGAGAACCTGATGATGCGTTCATCTATTCCGATATATCCTTCACTGCCTTCTTTAAAAGCCTTTTTGGCCAATACCTCGTTAGAAAATGATTTATACACAGCCTCCGCATAACCTTCGATTTGGTTTTTACAATCTTCCCACGTGTGATATATACCTGGTATACGTCCTTTCCAGACTACATAATATTTTTTATTTTTCCCCATGAAAAAGCCTTGCACTAATCAGATTAGGAGCAAGGCAAAAATTTTTTGAGATTGTTAACTACGACAAGTAAAAAAACTCTCAAGAAATAAAAGGGATTAATTTTTACGGCTTACGCAAATGATAAATTTTCCTGGCTCCGTATGCTGCTCCCATGCTGATTAAAATAGCCAACCCACTTCCGACCGGTGATCCGCCACCAACCGGGTCATCACCACCTCCTGGCCCCCCACCCGGATCAGGTGGTTGATCTGCAAAGATATTGTTAATAAATATGGGTGAAACCAGTAACATCAACACGATTAATACAGCAGATAATTTTTTCTTCATATTTGTAGTAAATTTATTTCAAATATAAAAATTCATTCCGATCTTTAACACTTTAACAGTTAACAATTAGATTCTTAGAATCTTTATTTTCCACTTTTTATGGAAGATCAAATATAGATAAAAATTTCTATTACAAATTAACTCATCATTAATTTTTTTTAAACTTTGTTAAAATGATCAAAACTATACACATACCTATCTCTTTTTCAAATATTTATGCGGTGAATAAGTTTTATGTATAATTTTGCCCGGAAT
Source organism: Bacteroidales bacterium (assembly GCA_016933115.1). Taxonomy (GTDB): domain Bacteria; phylum Bacteroidota; class Bacteroidia; order Bacteroidales; family JAADJA01; genus JAADJA01. The sequence continues at coordinate 43,064 of JAFGBL010000090.1, forward strand.
TATATTAAACATTTATTCATGATAGATAAAAATTCAGATAAAAAAAATTTCAGACCTAAAAACGGATTCAGGAAAAAAACGGAAAGAATAGAAGAACCCCAAAGCAAGGCAAAAAAATATGAAATTCAACCTGTCCGGTTGAATAAATATATTGCTAATGCCGGAATCTGTTCGCGAAGGGAAGCCGATAAACTCATTTTATCCGGAGTGATAAAAGTGAATGGTGAAGTTGTAAAAGAGATGGGAACAAAAGTACTGCCAACCGACAAAGTGCAATTTGACGATCAGGTTCTGAAAGCCGAAAAAAAATACTATGTACTTCTCAATAAACCTAAAGGATATATCACAACCACCGATGATCCGTTTGACAGGAAAACGGTGATGTTTCTGACAAAAAATGCCTGCAAGGAAAGGATTTACCCGGTTGGCAGGCTTGATAGAAACACCACGGGTTTGCTTCTAATGACAAATGATGGCGATCTGGCCAAAAAACTGACTCACCCGAAACACAAAGTCAGGAAAATTTATCATGTTGTTCTGGACAAAAACCTGCAAAAGGCCGATATGATGAAAATTGCCAATGGTTTGGAACTGGAAGACGGTTTTATCAAAGTGGATGAAATTGCTTATGTAAAAGATTCGACGAGTAAAAAGGAAATTGGAATTGAAATTCATTCGGGTAAAAATTGGATCGTTCGGAGGATTTTCGAATCACTCGATTATAAAGTGGAAAAATTGGATAGGGTAATGTTTGCAGGTTTAACCAAAAAAGATATCCCAAGAGGAAAATGGAGATTTTTAACTGAAAAAGAACTTAATTTTCTTAGAATGTTGTAGCTCGTATTAAACACGAAAATAAGTGCAATTTTGTATTTATTATTATGGATTACCATAAGAACATTTTGACAAAATCAACCCATTTTCCCAATACTAAAAATCAAATATTGTAAATCCCCGGGAAATGGTGAATACCGATTTCTGATTTTTACTGTGGCGTCCTGATGATCATATCAGTCTCAGGTTTATTTATCATCTTATTATGCAAAAACGGTAAAACGGGCGGTGGAACAATATGGACCCTGATCGGAATTTTGATCCCGGTTATCTTTTTGCTAATTTTTTATTAAAAATTTTTTTAATCAATTTTTTTTTCTAACTTGCGCAATAATTCAACTGATAGAGGTAATTAATCAACCCGGCCAAATAATAGAATTGCCTGTAACAGTGAGGTTTTGCTGATTTACAGCAATGTAAAATCAAGGTAATGGTAAAATAGTATTGATTCCTGACAGAATCATACAGTGTGTTTGACACACAACTAAAATCAAGACATAATATGTCGATGCAGGACTTTGAGGACAAACGTCTTGAAGATCGCAGGATGGAGGAGGATCACAATAAACTGGAGTCGGGTCAGAATGCAGGCAGACCTGATAAGAAGTTGCTATTGGGCACTGTCCAATTCTATGAAGACATCCTGCTATCCCTGTATAAATCCCTGATAGTTGTATACAATAGTGACGGAAAACACATTGAGGTTTGGGGAGATGCAAACCTGAAAAAAATTTTGGGAATTCAAACCGGAGAATTAAAAGGCAAATTACTCGAAGATATCCTACCTGAATTACAGGCCGCAGAGTTTAAAAATTATATTAAAAAAGTTTTTGACAATAACCAATCTGAAATTTTTAATATTAATCTAGATTTCCCTAAAGGCTCATTTTGGCTTGAAGTATCTTTATCACCCCTATCAGATTCAAATGGAAAAACTTCTGCCGTAGTTGGCTATCTTCGTGATATTACCGACACTGTTCAGCACGAAAAAGATCTTATTACTTCCAAAGAAAAATACCAAAATCTTGTAAACCTGGCACCTGATGGTATTTTGACCGTAAACCTGAAAGGAATTGTTACCTCTGTAAATACAACACTCCTGAATATTTCAGGATTTCAAGAGGAAGATTTAACGGGGAAAAAATTGAACCGGCTACCTATCTTCGGCCCGCAAAATATGCCACAGGTCTCTGCCATTATTGAAACAATTAACAGCAGGCAACATCCCGGAAATTTTGAATTTGAATGGACAAATAACCTGGGTGAAAAAATCTGTACGGAGGTTCACAGCAGCCCCATCAAAAAGAATGAAAGGTTATCGGGATTCCAGTTCACATTGACCGATATTACTGAAAAGAAAAATATTGTCAGAGATCTCCTTAAAAGCAAACAGGCTTACAAAGTAATCATTGAAAATGCCCACGAAGCCATTTATGTGATACAAAACGACCAGATCAGGTTCTGTAATTCGAAGTTACTTGAATTGGTCAAACACAGCATGGATGAATTATTGAATATCAATTTTTATGGATTTATCCATCCGGATGAAATGGAATATTTGAGAGCTGAAGTGAATGAACATTTAACAGGTAAGGTCAAACAAAAAAAATACGTCTTCAGGGTACTTGATAAAAATAGCGAAACACGGTGGCTTGAAAATACGGCTGTCCTGATCGATTGGGAAAATAAACCGGCCTTGCTTGCTTTTGCAAATGATATCACTGATTTCAAAGTTTCAGAAGAAAAGGAAAGAAAACACCTCACCAGCCTCGAATTTATTTCCCAAAAGGCCATGGAATTTGTGGAGCTAAATGCCGATTACAATGTGTACAAGTTCCTGGGTGAAAAAATTAAAGAAATCATAGGAGAATCCATTATCCTGCTTGTATCCTATGACAAACCCTCAGATCAAACCAAAATTGAACATATTGAGGGGCAGGGAGAATTTTGCGATAACCTGCTTAAAATTTTGACCGTTAGCCAGGATCAGGTCAACGTAAAGATTAACCATGAATTATTGCGAAATCTTTCCTATGGGAAATTGATCAAATATAACGATGGTTTATTTGAAAAAGGATACAGTATTTTCCTTAATAATACTTACAAGAGGATTCAGAGTAAGCTGGAGGTCGGTGGCATTTTCCTCATTGGCCTTACCTGGGAAAATACCGTCTATGGCAATGCAATGATATTCCTGCCTAAAGGAAAACAACTGGAAAACCCAGAAGCAATTGAAACGGTTGTTAAGCTTGGATCCATCGCATTGCAGCGTAAAAAAGCAGAAGATGCCCTTCGCCACAGTGAAGAAAAATATCGCAGGATTTTTGAATCCTACCAGGATGTTTATTTCAAAACCGATATTGATGGTTTGATAACTGAAATTAGTCCATCCGTTGGTAAAATTGGCGGATATGAAAGGAATGATATCCAGGGCCGGTTTATTCAAGAATTTTTTGTTGAAAAATCCATTACCAAATCACTTGGAAAAATATTGTTGAAAAATGAATCCATCATCGACCAGGATATCAAACTGATCAAAAAGAACGGTTCTTTGATTGATGCCTCCCTGAATGCCCGGTTGCTCAGGGATCAAAATGGAAACCCCACTGGGTCGGAAGGTGTGATCCGTGATATCAGTGAAAGGAAAAAAGCAGAAACCGATTTCCAGAAAAGTGAAGAAAAATTCAGGACACTGGCCAATTTCACATATGATTGGGAATATTGGGTTGCCCCGGATCATAAAATCATTTACATGTCGCCTTCCTGCCTGAGGAGTTCTGGCTATTCTGCGGATGAATTTACAAATGATCCCGACCTGTTAATCAGGATAACTCATCCTGATGACCGTGAGACCTTCAAAAAGCACTTACAAGATGAAGTGACATTCGATGAGCCCTTAAAATTTGATTACCGAATAATTACTAAAACCGGAGAAACCAAATGGTTGAACCACAACTGCCAAAAAGTTTACGGAGTGGATGGACGATACCTTGGAAGAAGGGCCAGCAACAGGGATATAACCGACCGGAAGGCAGCCGAAGAACAACTCCGAAACAGTGAAGAAAGGTTTAGAACTCTTTTCTTCGAATCTCCTGACGCAGTTTTTGTAGAGGATTACGAAGGAAATATTTTAGATGTGAATCCGGCAGCCTGCAAACTTCATAAGATGGAGAAAAATGAGTTGGTCGGTAAAAACATACTGGATATTGTCCCTTCAAGTCATGTCGACAAGGTGGCTGAAGAATTTCCCAAATGGATTACCGGTGAAATTGTTAACCACCGCGGTTATTCAAAGGCATCCGACGGTGAATGCTTTCCGGTTGAGATACGAGCAAGTAAGATCAATTACTCTGATAAAAAAGCGCTATTGTTTATCGTAAGGGATATTACCCTGATCCAGGAAACGGAAGATAAGTTAAAAGAAGCAGTTGCAAAGGCCGAAGAAGCTGATATGCTTAAATCGGTATTCCTGGCCAATATGTCGCATGAGATCAGGACACCAATGAATGCCATCATTGGTTTTTCAGAGATTTTGTCCGACCAGGAGCTCACCAAAAAGGAACGGGAAGAATTTATCAACTACATCACCCAGGGTAGTAATACACTGATGAACCTGATCGAAGATATCATCGATATTACCAAAATAGAAGCCGGTCAGATCAAGATCAATTTCGCTGAGATCGACGTAGACAAACTGATGGACGAACTATACGCCACATTCCTGAAGATGAAGAATAAAAACGGGCAGAAGAATGTGGAACTTCATTTGAATAAACCTGGGGTTGAAGAAGGATTCAAAATTTCAACCGATCCGAGCCGTATCAGGCAAATCCTTTCCAACCTCATAGGAAATGCATTGAAATTTACGGATGAAGGCTATATTGAAATTGGATTTAATCTGGCAGGCGCCAACCAGATTATCTTCTATGTGAAAGATACAGGTATCGGGATTCCGGATGATAAACTGGACCTCATCTTCGAACGCTTCGGACAGGTTGAAGACGCCAAAAAGACCGACAGGAAAGGTACCGGGCTGGGGTTATCCATTTCCAAAAAACTTGCCGGGTTGCTGGGAGGTGATTTAACCGTTGAATCGGAATTGCATAAGGGATCAATATTCTACCTGACTTTGCCGATCAATAAGGATTTGGTAATTGATACCCCTCCTGTAAAGCAACCCAGGCCTGAATTGAAAGACTGGAGTGATAAGTTGTTCCTGATCGCAGAAGACTCTATCCTGAATTATACTTACCTCGAAGCTTTATTCCAGAAGACAAAAGTGAAGCTTTTGTGGGCTAAAGACGGTCAGGAAGCCATTGAAATGTGCCGGAAAAACAAGGAAATCGACCTGGTATTGATGGACATCAAAATGCCCATCATCAACGGACTTCAAGCCATAAGCGAAATTAAAAAATTCAGAAAAAACCTACCCATTATTGTTCAAACAGCTTACGCCATGCCTGAAGACCGGGAAAAGAGCCTGGATGCCGGCGGTGATGAACACCTCACAAAACCCATCAATGCAGAAGAATTGTTTAATACCATACACAAATTCCTCAAATAATTAAGCATTACTTACTCTTCTTAAGCGAATATTCTTTAATTTCGTCATCAATAGTTTATCCTGCGTATTTTTTAATGCAAATTCCTGGCAATGAAATTAAAATCTTCTATTACAGCTATTTTTCTTTTCCTGATCCTCTTTGTAGTGATTTTGCCTACCTACAAAAAACCTGAAATCAATCGGCAAAAGGAACAATACCCAAATGACTGGTTTTTTATGCAACGGGCTTTTCCTGTCGGTAAAATCAACCAACAGATTTATATGGAATCGTGCAAAAAAATGCAACTAATGAAATTGGAGAAAAAAGCTGGTTCGATACAGTCGGTGTGGGAATTTGCAGGCCCAACAAATATTGGTGGCAGGATCACCGATGTGGAAATGTTGGCAGGGGACCTTGAAACAATGTTCATTGGTGCTGCTTCGGGTGGTATTTTCAAATCGGATGATGCAGGAAATTCGTGGATACCCATTTTCGATGATGTACCCAGTTTAACCATCGGGGATATGGGTATTGCCCCCTCGAACAATGAAATCATTTACGTAGGAACCGGGGAAGCCAATGCAGGAGGCGGTTCACAGTCATATGATGGAATGGGCATTTTTAAATCTTTGGATGGTGGTGAAACCTGGGAGTATGCAGGTTTAGAGGAAGGCCGTAATGTTGGACGATTAGTAATTCATCCCGATGATCCGGATGTTGTATATGTTGCAGCTATGGGAAACCTGTTTGCCGATAACCCTGATCGGGGGGTTTTTAAGACCTTAGACGGAGGACAATCCTGGGAAAAAGTTTTATATGTTTCGGATTCAACCGGAGCTATTGATATTGTGATGCATCCCGAAAACGCGGATGTACTTTATACTGCCATGTGGGAACGTGTTCGACGACCAAATAGAAGAAGCTATGGAGGATTTACCTGTGGTATTTTTAAAACGACCAACGGAGGACAAAACTGGTCGGAGCTGACCAATGGATTACCTTCTCCGGGAGCAGATATCGGCCGCATCGGAATCGATATTTCCAAATCAGATCCGCAAACATTGTATACAATTTATGCTGACAAAACCGGATATTTTAAAGGTGTTTACAAAACAACAAATGGTGGCGATAATTGGTCGCAAACCAATGATGGTTCGCTAAACGGATGTTATCAATCCTATGGTTGGTGGTTTGGAAGAATTCGAATTGATCCTGAAAATCCGAATATTGCTTATGTAATCGGATTCGATCTTTACAAAACATCCAGCGGAGGCAGCTCCTGGTCGAATGTATCCTCATATTATGTTCATGTGGATCAGCATGAGTTATTTATCCATCCAATGAATAATAATTTCATTGTCCTCGGAAACGATGGGGGATTATATACTTCACAAAACGCTGGAAATTCATGGAACTGGATCAATAATTTGCCCATCACACAATTTTATACCTGTGAAATTGACAATCAATACCCAAACAGGTTGTACGGAGGGACGCAAGACAATGGTACCAACCGCACCATGACAGGCTACCTGGATGACTGGGAAAATATTTACGGAGGCGATGGCTTTTATGTCCTGGTTGATCCGACCGACAACGACTATGTTTATGCCGAATACCAGTACGGAAGTTTTGCCAGATCTACCAATGGGGGTTATTCATTCAGTTCGGCAACGAATGGGATCAGCAGTTCCGACCGAAAAAACTGGAATACACCGGTGGTTTTCGATCCCATCAATCCCGAAATTCTCTATTATGGAGCCAACCGGCTCTACCGGTCCACAAACAGGGCTGTCAGTTGGTCGGTAATTAGCAATGACCTGTCCAATGGGCCGGGAGTTAACCTGACTTACGGAACAATTTCAACCATTGCCGTATCGCCGGTAAATCCTATGATCATTTATGCCGGAACCGATGATGGCAATGTTTGGGTAAGCAATAATGATGGAAGCAATTGGGAAATTATTTCCGGCAGTTTACCGGAAAGGTGGGTTACCCGTGTCGCCGCTGATCCAACAGAAGAAAATACTGCTTATGTTACATTTTCAGGATACCGCTGGGATGAATATTTACCCCACATTTTTAAAACTACCGATTTGGGTGCAAACTGGTCGGATATTTCGGGAAACCTCCCGGAAGTGCCTATAAACAGCATAATTGTCGACCCTGTAAACAATCAAACTTTATATGTTGCTACGGATGCAGGGGTTTATGTCACATACAATACAGGCCAGGAATGGGAATTGATGGGAACCAACCTGCCGATTGTACCTGTCAATGACCTCAAGCTGCACAATGAAACCCGAAAACTGGTGGCCGCCACTTTCGGAAGGTCTATGTATTCATATGATCTGTACCAGGATACTTTGACAACTTCGATCGCCGATAATTTATTCATGAACAAAAATTTATTGCTGACGCTTTTTCCAAATCCTTTTACCGATGAATTGAAAATCCGGGTAGAAAGTTCTACAGACCAGGATATCAATATTGTAGTGAGTGATTTAAACGGCAGACGGATTGATCAAATATACAGTGGCACCATCAGAGAGGGTGAAAAAGTTTTAACCTGGCATCCAAAGGATTTACCCCAACTGAAAAAGGGTATTTACATGATTCAAATTCACTCCGGGAATTATTTATCAACCAGTAAGATAATTTACAATCCTGATTAGGTCATAAATTTGTTTACGGGTTTAAGCTCTTGAGTATGCCCCTCCTTTTCACAAAAAGGGCAATGCGGGTATGACTCTGAAAATATGTAGCCGCAACGTTCGCATTTATAGTTTTGTTCAGTATATGGTTTCATTTTTAGCTCATGCGAACTCAGCAATAAAGCCAATCCCAATACCGGAGTTAAAAACAAGCTGATCCAAAATAACCTCCTGGGGCCTATTTCACGGTTCTTTGCCAGCCTTGAAAAAAGATAGACAACCAAAATATATAAAATGATCGCCGTAATAAGAAATATATATTTTTCCTCCATTGAAGCCGTTTCTACAACAAAAAACTCAAGTCATGTTGCAAATGTATTAATTTCAACTTCATTGTAAAGAAAAAACTGATCCTAAGATATATATTAAACGAATATATCTGCAGCAATCCCATCGGCAAAAAGTTTTCCTGACCTCGAAAGTTTGTAAATGTTTCCTTCATTTACGATTGTTCCCTGCTGCAGGTGAATGGCTAATTGTTGTTGAAAATGATCCAAATATTTTGTTCCGAATTCTTCCCTGATAGAATTTACATCAATACCCCACATGGTTCTCAAAGAGGTTAAAATGTATTCATTGAATTTTTGCTCCACAGTTAATGCTTCTACCTCAAATTCCGGGTTACCGTCATTGACGGACTGTATATACCTTCCGACGTTCGAAACATTCCATTGGCGGGAATTTCCATTAAAAGAATGAGCGGAAGGTCCCAGCCCCAGGTATTTCTCTCCGGTCCAGTATGATTTATTATGTTTTGAAAAAAAAGGTTCACGGCAAAAATTAGATATTTCATACTGTAAAAATCCTATCATCGATATTTTCTCAATCAAAATATTGTATTGATCAACGATTTTTTGATCCAATACTGGTTTAACCCTCCCCTTTTTAATGAAATTATCGAGCGGTGTTTTAGGTTCTACCGTTAAGGCATAAGCCGACAGATGCGGAAGGCCAAATGAAATGAATTTCTCCAGGTTGCCAATCCAATTTTTATCGGTCAAAGTTGGAATACCATAAATCAGATCCATGCTGATGTTTTCAAATCCTGCTTCCAGTGCCAGTTGAATCGACTTGATTGACTGCTTTTCATCATGAACCCGGTGGAGGTATTCAAGGTCCTGTTTGAAAAATGACTGAACCCCAATGCTCAGCCTGTTTACCGGTGAATTTTTAAGCTCTGAAATTGTAACCCCATTTAAGTCATCCGGGTTGGCTTCCAATGTAATCTCAGCATCAGCATTCACATCAAATGACTCATTGATTTTATCAATTATCCTGTTGATTTCTTCAGCGGATAACAGGGATGGCGTTCCTCCGCCAAAATAGATTGTTTTTACCGGTTCCTCTTGTAAATATTCCTTTCGAAGTAAAATTTCCCGGATCAAAGATTCGACAAATTCGAACCGGTATTTTTGCGATGCGATCGAAAAAAAATTACAGTAGAAGCATTTTTGTCTGCAAAAGGGAATATGCAGGTAAATTCCGGCCAAAATCTGAAATCCTCAATATTTAAATGTTAATTCTTTTGAACGATCTCCCTTCTTCGGAAAATCATAAAAATGTAGCCACTGAATACCAGCGTTGTGATTACCTGGATGTATATTGGAGTTGCAAGCAGGCCCGTGTCCAGTATCAACAGGCTGATCAGGATGAATTTTAAAAGATAATACAAAACCTTGCTTAAAATAATACTGCCTATCATCGCAACAAACTGATTCCTGACTTTTTGGGTCAAATAATAAAATAGCCAAACATTAAATAGAAGCTCTACGGTCATGATCATGGCCTTGAAAATATTGGGATGGGCTGAGACTACAAACGAAAATAAGGGCAATGTCAGTGCCAGCAAATACGCATTTCGTTTGTTGGTATGAGCTATGGCTAAAATCAACATGATCCTCATCGGTTCAACAAGGTATAGCGGAATGCTCAATAAATGGGAAAAAGTCGGTATTAAATAAATGAATGACAGGGCAAAAATGTCGATTACAATACTTCTGACATTCATTCGCTGTGTTGCAATGCTCAGGTTCATATTTATATTTTGTTAAATGATCCCTACAAAAATAAAATAATTCCTGCATAAGTTGTATTTTTATCGATTGAATAAAAAAACTCTTAAATGAAACGCAGGGCTTTTATCAAAACAAGTGTGGGGGCAGGTGTTGCTGCAAGTGCTGCCATTGCCTTCGGTAATTTGAACCGTTTGTTTGCAGGTCCACTTGGCCCGCCTGAAATTCCCTACAACATGGTAGCAGTTCGCAACGGCGAACCTGACATCATGTTCGACAAGGCCATTGAATCCCTGGGCGGGATGAAAACCTTTGTAAAACAGGGGCAAAAGGTAGTTGTAAAACCGAACATAGGTTGGGATGTCGTCCCTGAAAGGGCAGGAAATACGAATCCACAACTGATCAAACGGATCATAGAACATTGTTTTGGTGCAGGTGCGAAAGAAGTGTATGTTTTTGATAACACCTGCGACGACTGGAATAAATGTTACAAAACAAGCGGGATCGAAGATATAGCAAAAGAAGCAGGTGCGAAGGTAGTTCCGGGTAATTCCGAAAGCTATTACCATGAAGTGGAGATACCCAAAGGTGTCAGGCTTAAAAATGCAAAAGTGCATGAGCTGATCCTGGAATCGGATGTGTTCATTAATGTACCTGTTTTGAAGCACCACAGTTCGGCCGATTTATCCATTGCCATGAAAAACCTGATGGGCGTGGTTTGGGACCGGATGTACTGGCACCGAAACGACCTTCATCAATGCATTGCCGATTATTCGACCTATCGTCAGCCCGACCTGAATGTGATCGATGCCTACCGGGTGATGATGAAAAACGGTCCGCGCGGTGTTTCATTGAACGATGTAGTAACTTATAAAACCCAGATATTATCTACCGATATTGTTGCTGCCGATGCAGCAGCTGCCAAGGTTTTCGGCTCCGAACCCGAAGATATCAATTATATTGTTCAGGCTGCAGCCCTGGGTGCAGGTACTTACGATCTCGAAAAACTCAACATCAACAGGATTAAGCTATAAGGAATGGGGTTTAAAATTCTGAAAAGAATAAGGGTAGGTGTTTCACTCTTGTTCTTTCTGCTGATATTTTTTCTTTTTATCGATTTTACCAACAGTTTTTCGGCTTTCCTGGTCAATTCCATTTTATACCTTCAATTTATTCCATCCCTGATAAAATTTCTGGATCACGCAGCCCTTGCAGTTGCCGGTTTTGTTTTCATTTTATTGCTCACCTTATTATTTGGAAGGATTTATTGTTCCACCTTTTGCCCTTTGGGAACCTTGCAGGATATCATCATTTTTTTATCGAAGAAATTTAAAAAGAGGAAGGTTTTTAAATATGCCGAACCGAAAAACCTGCTTCGGTTTTCCATACTGATTATAGTTGTGGTTACATTCCTTGGAGGCAGCATTTTATTAATCAATCTGCTGGATCCTTATAGCGTGTTCGGTAAAATGATTTCCAACCTGGTGAGGCCTGTTTATTATACTGCGAATAACCTGGGAGTAGCTGTTTTTGAGCGGTTCGAAATTTATGTCCTGTTTCCTGTCAAGTTGAAAAGCTACAGTTGGCTTACTTTCGGGTTTTCCATATCGATGTTGGGACTGATCGGTTGGTTGGCTATTTATAAAGGGAGGCTCTATTGCAATACCGTTTGTCCGTTAGGAACATTACTGGGGATCACATCCCGTTTTTCACTTTTCAAAATCAGACTGGACGAATCGGCCTGCACAAGTTGCGGTATATGCGGGTCCGTATGCAAATCAGGATGCATCAATACCAGGGAAAAATCGGTGGACTTCAGCCGCTGTGTCGGATGTTTCAATTGTCTGACCGTTTGTGGCAGTGGGGGTGTTGTTTTTCAGCCCAGGGTTTTAAATTCTACTAAACCAGCTTTAAATGAAACTCCACAGATTAACGATCGCCGGTCTTTTATTAAAAACTCGGCCCTGATCTCGGCAGGTGTACTCCAAATATCCAAACAATCATTTACACAGGGACTGAACAACGGCAAAGTCCCGGTTAAAAAGGAATTTCCGGTTACACCGCCCGGGTCAATCAGTATCGCCCAGTTTACCGGCAAATGTACAGCCTGCCATTTGTGCATCAGCGCCTGCCCTACCCATGTACTTCAGCCATCGTTGCTGCATTACGGTTTAGCCGGCATCATGCAACCGACCATGGATTACAAGGCGAGTTTCTGCAATTTCGAGTGTACCCTTTGCAGCGAGATTTGCCCGACAGGAGCTATTTTGCCCATCGAACCCGAAAAGAAAAAATTAACGCAATTGGGCAAGGCTCATTTCATCAAGGAGAATTGCATTGTTTACACCGATGAAAAGGATTGCGGGGCCTGCTCCGAACACTGCCCAACAAAAGCAGTGAATATGGTATTCTATAAAGGAACATTAAAAATACCGGAAGTCAATGCTGAAATTTGTGTTGGTTGCGGTGCCTGTGAATACGCCTGCCCCACCACACCGAAATCGATCTATGTTGATGGAAATCCGGTGCACCTGATCGCCGAAAAACCCAAAACCGAAGAGGTGATCATTGAAGTGGATACGGAGGAGGATTTCCCGTTTTGAAATTCCTTTAAAGCAGCCTGACTTATGTTTGCCTTATAAATTTTATTATAAAATATTATTAAGTATTTGTCAGGATAAATTCACAACAATCCGACTACAAAAAGCCATTAAGAATCCTTGCATTTTTTCCAAAGATACTTAAAAACAGTGAGTCGCAATTTATTTCGATAAAATAAATTTCCTGGTAGATATTTCATTATTGTTTTTGACAACCAGATAATAAACTCCTGCCGGCAAATCACCATTTTCCCACTTGATGATGATCTCTTCTGAATTGTTTCCTGCCATATTGATTTCATCCACCTTTTGGCCCTGGTTGTTTAAAATGGAAATTGATATATTTTCACTTGTCAATTCTGAAGTATTAATCATAATTGTCGCTTCATTTGAAACCGGGTTCGGATAAATAAAAACTTTATCAGAATCAACATGATGCTGCTCCTCGCCCACCATATAATCATAGCTCATCCAAACACCCTGATCGGTGCAGCAAAAAATGGCGATGGCGCTCATGGATGGATTCAGGAGGATTTTATTGATGTTCGTACTCGGCAAACCATCATTCAAAAAGGAAAGGCCGGGGGATGGGACGTTGGGATCATAAATGGCTATCCCTTCATTGCCTCCCGAAGGGGATTCCCATCCGACAAAAATGGTGTTCATGGCATCAAAACCAACGGAACTCATATTATCGCTCCAGAATTCAACACTCCAGCTTTGTCCGTAATCATCCGAACGGTAAAGCCCGGATGAATTGGAATAATCGGGGAAAACGCCAAGTAAGTTTCCCTCATAGTTAAATTTAAGATCGGTGATGATGGGCGCACCGGCAACGGCTTCGTGCCAGGACACACCGTAATCGTTTGACCAGTAAATATTGTAAATATTGCTCACTTCCGTCACGACCAGGTGGTTTTCATAAAAATCCATGGCGGTGCAGGATTTCCCAATAAAAAACGGCACCTCCGACCAATTCGTTCCATCCACCGATTTCCACAACCCGCCAAACTGCGAACCGATATAATATTCATTTGTGAATGTGTCCGTATTTCCATCCATCACCGGTACCAACAAAAGAAAGTTCGGATTGACGATCCATTCCGCCACTTCAAATTGATGGTTTTCCAGGTCAAATGTGTAAACGCCGTCGGAATAACTTCCATTTCCCATAGACACAAGTATTCTTGTACCATCCAGGTAGGCTGCCCCGGTCACCGGCAGGCCTCCGTAAGTATAAAAACTCCATTCCTCAATATCATCTTCCCATAAGTACATCCCATCTGGCGAACAGATCACCCCCTTCCACGATCCGACACCAAAACAAATATTATTCGCGTGGATAGATTCGGGGCAAAAAGGGAGCCAGGTGTATGGATAAATAGCTGAAGATAAAAGCAGGAGACACGTCAGAAATATGGTCTTTTTCATTTGAACGGGGTTTTTTGATGATCAAACCCAAAAGTACAAAAAAGACCGGTTTAATACAAAATAATTCGATATGAAATTAGGCTGGATAATTGCCAAATTACAGGAGGCAGGAATTTTCAAATAATACTCATTTTTTATTTCGGAGTTTCTTTTCAATGATCTTCCGGATCTTTTCCTCCGAAGGCGGAGGTCCAAAGGTCACTTTTTTATTATCCACATAAACGGCATCGGAAATTCCCCATTCTTCAAAATTATCTTTATCTAACGTATCGACCGCGACCACTTCTACTTTTTCATCAAATTCGGCAGCCACTTTTTTGGCCCGTTCACAGGTAAGGTTTTGAGCCGGGCACCATCCATTGTTGAGGCAGGTAACGGTTACTTTATCAGAAGCAACTTCAGGCCTCTTCTTTTGCCTGATCCATTTTGGAGGGACGGCATCATCGGCAAATGTTTTCCAAAGCAACACTTCACCCAAAAAGCCATTTTTATCAACCGGCACATAACCCTGCTTTTTGTACCATTTCGCTTTCATCCAAACCGGTAATGAAATGCCCCAGGCAACAAGCCCCTTGGCTCCAAGTTGCCGAACATCCTCTTCAGCAGCTTTCAGCATGGCTTTTCCCATGCCCTGTCCCCTGAAATCGCCTCTTCCCTGTTTATAGCCATGTACCCAAATACATCCAATGAAGTACAAATCCTTCCCTTTTACCCAGGAATATTCAATGGGAAAATACTGGATCATGCCGCCGACAACACCTTGATCATCCAGGGCCATTTTAACCCGCAAACCTTTATCCTTCATTTTTTCGTACCACCGTTTTTTAACAGGGATTACCTCACGGATTTCATCCGACCAGTCTTCGAGGCACATCAGGTAGGAATCCAGGTGCTTTTCAGTAAGATCAACAACTTGCATAATTCAGAAATTTAAAATTCCCCTGGTCTATTAACAATAAATTGGTAAGGTTGTTTGCTTATAAATGTTATATTCATCAACGCCTTTCAAACCGGCTTTATAGATAAGTCATTTCGAATTCCTATGCTGATTCAGAGTTTTTAAGCATTCTAAATAAAAATGAGCAACCTTCATTCGATGTCGCTTGTCTTAACAGCAAAATAAAAAAATCAAAAATGAAGAGATTTACATTTTTATTGGGATTAATAATCATTTCAGTTGTTGCCTTTTCCCAGCAACCAGGTTATTCCAAAGTTAAAGTCTATGCCAATGATCAGCAACTAGTTCAAATGGCACAGGCCGGTATCGACGTCACCGAAGGGATCATGAAAAAGGGTGTTTTTGTGATTTCCGATTATTCAGAGCATGAGATTGCCAAAATCGATGCTTTGGGATTGAATTATGAAGTTCTGATCGATGATGTGTCGAAGTTTTATGTTGATCAAAATATCGGGAAATCCACCAATATTGATGACTACAAAGATGCTGGTGACTATGAGGTTCCTGAAAATTTCGAATTCGGGTCCATGAGCGGCCATGCCACTTTTAACGAAATTGTGGCCCATCTCGACAATATGGTCGACCTGTTCCCCAACCTGATCACTGCCAAGGAATCCATCGGACAATCCATTGAAGGCAGGGAAATGTGGATGGTTAAAATTTCTGATAATCCGAATGTTTATGAAACCGAGCCCGAGGTTCTCTACACAGCCCTTCACCATGCCCGTGAACCGGCAGGCGTGATGAACCTTTTATTTTATATGTATTACCTGCTCGAAAATTATGATAGCGATCCCTTTATCCAAACCCTGGTGAATAATACGGAAATGTATTTTATTCCGGTACTTAACCCGGATGGATATGTCTACAACCAGACAACCAATCCAAATGGAGGCGGGATGTGGCGTAAAAACAGGAATCCCAATGGCGGCGGTTGTAACGGAGTGGATATTAACAGGAACTATGGATATATGTGGGGATACGACAATAACGGTTCTTCACCCGATCCGTGTGATGAAACCTATCGCGGTGCATCTGCTTTCTCAGAGCCGGAGATTGATGCTGTGAGGGATTTTTGTGAAATGCACCAATTTAAAAATGCCTTGAACTATCACACTTACAGCAACCTGCTCTTATATGCCTGGGGCTATACCGACGAACCATGCCCTGATGATGATATTTTTTATGCCCATGCCACATTGATGACGCAGGATAACCACTATACCTACGGCCCGGGAAGTACAACAATATACCCCACCAATGGCGGTTCCGACGACTGGATGTACGGTGAGCAGGTAACCAAGAACAAGATTTTTGCCTATACCCCGGAACTTGGCGGTGACAATGACGGCTTTTGGTGCCCCATCAACCGGATCGTTCCCATTGCGCAGGAAAATATGATCCAGAATATCCTGGCAGCAGCTTTTGCCGGGAGATATGCGGAAGTGAAAGATGTATCTTCCAACATTACAAATCAAACATCGGGTTATCTGACTTTTGACATTACCCGCCTGGGATTAATGGATGGCGGAACTTATACCGTAAGCCTTGAACCCGCCAGCATTGAAGTTATTTCAACCGGCGACCCGATTACATTTTCAAATTTAGGCATATTGCAAACGGAGAGCGATTCCATCGCATATGAATTAGATCCGGCAATACAGGCAGGAACCTCCTTCAAATTTTTACTATCAGTCGATAACGGTGATTACGTCCTTTCCGATACGATTACCAAAATTTTGGGTGAAGCCATTGTTTTGTTCGAAGACAACTGTAACACATTGACCAACTGGACATCGACCCAATGGGGAGTTACTACTGCAAGTTATCATTCACCAACGGGTTCGATCACCGATTCGCCCAGCGGTAATTATCCCAATAGCCAAACCCGTACCATTGTCATGAATGATGAAATCGACCTGGCCGACGTTGGTTATGCCATGCTGAATTTCTGGGCAAAATGGGAGATCGAACAAGGGTGGGATTTTGTACAATTACTCGTTTCGTTGAATGGCAGCAGCATCTGGACACCATTGGCGGGTAAATATACTGTTTCGGGCAACGAAAACCAGGAGCCGGGTGAACCATTATATGACGGATTCCAGACAGATTGGGTGAAAGAAGAAATCGACCTGTCCGAATTTATCGGCAATACCGTTCGATTCTCATTTGTTCTGCACAGCGATTGGTCGGTAAATGAAGACGGCTACTATTTTGACGATTTCACCGTTTCTATTGTTGAATTGGCATCGACAGGTATTGACAATCCTGGAAATATTGTAAATGATGTTAAAATTTCGAACCCAATACCCAACCCTGCTCAAGGTTCTGTTCAGTTTAATTTTATAACCATGAACAAGGTTCAAAACGCGTTATTTAATATTTACAATGCAACCGGGCAAATGGTTTTTGAAAGCGTTCTGGCAGAAGATCAAAGAACCATAAATGTAAATGTATCGAATTGGGAACCCGGAATTTACTACTACAGGATGGAAGGAACAAATATAAGCACTGAAGCTAAAAAGCTGGTGGTAATAAAATAAATGCCTGTTTTCATAATATTCAACCCCTGGAGATAACCTTCAGGGGTTTTTTTTGTTGCCATTATTATCCGTAATTTTGTTGGTAAACATCCTGTAAAATGAAAAAATCTTGCTTGTTAATTTTTGCCCTGTCAATTTCTTTTGCCTCCTTTTCACAAGTGAAATATTCCAAAGTCAAAATTTATACTGAGAATTTGGAACAAATTGCACGGCTGGGAATAGCTGTGGAAGAAGGAGAGCATAAGATGGGCGAATATTTGATTACTGATCTTTCGGAAAATGAACTGGCCTGTCTGGAAAAAGCGCACATCCATTATGAAATACAGCTAAACGATGTAGCAAGTTACTATTGGGAAAGGAACAAGGGTAAATCATTTCAAATTGCCGATTACAAAAACCCTGGAGATTACGAGGTTCCTGAAAATTTTGAATTCGGATCCATGAGCGGGCATGCTACTTATGATGAAATCACAGATAATCTCGATAACATGCTCAACCTGTTTCCCAACCTGATCACAGAAAAGGAATCTATCGGTCAAACCATTGAAGGCCGGGAAATGTGGATGGTTAAAATTTCGGATAACCCAAACCTAAATGAAGCCGAACCGGAAGTTTTTTACAATGCCCTCACCCATGCCCGGGAGCCGGCAGGAGCAATGAGCCTGCTATTTTACATGTATTACCTGCTCGAAAATTATAACACCGATCCGTTTATTCAAACCCTGGTCGATAACACCGAAATGTATTTTGTTACCGTGGTCAACCCGGACGGATATGTTTACAACCAGACGACCAATCCCAATGGAGGAGGCATGTGGCGCAAAAACCGAAGGGATAACGGGGATGGTACTTATGGGGTGGATTTGAATAGAAATTATGGCTACATGTGGGGATACGACAACTATGGTTCTTCACCCAATCCAGGATCGGAAACTTACCGGGGAACGGCTCCATTTTCCGAGCCGGAAATCGACAATATCCGAATTTTTTGTGAAAGCCACGAGTTCAAAACATCTATCAATTACCATACATATGGTGGCCGGTTGCTTTATCCGTGGGATTATGATTACATCACCTGCCCCGATAATGATATACTGCACGCTTTTGGGGAAGTGATGATCAGGGATAATCAATATAATCTCAGCCAGGGAATTTACATGTATGCCATGAATGGAAGTGCCGACGACTGGCAATACGGGGAACAAACAACCAAAGGCAAAATGTTTGCCTATCTACCTGAACTGGGAACCAACAACGACGGTTTCTGGTGTCCCATCGACCGGATTATTCCCATTGCGCAGGAAAACATGATCCAAAACATAATGCTCGCCTCCTTTGCCGGGAAATATGCAGAGGTGAACAACTTAAGTGGAACCATTATTCCAGAGCTAAATAATTACCAGGTTTTCGACATCAAAAGATACGGGCTAACGGAAGGCCTATACACCGTTTCCCTGATCCCGGTCAGCCCTGAAATTATTTCCGTGGGCGAGCCAAAACCGTTCCCAAACCTTGAACTTCTCGAACAACAAACCGATTCTATTGCTTTTATTCTTGATCCCGAAGTGGCAAACGGAACGGAAATAATAATTGTGCTCTCCCTATTCAATGGCGATTATTATGTGAATGACACCCTCACTAAAATTTTTGGGGAACCTGTCAATATATTTACTGACAACTGTAGCAATATGGATAACTGGACATCAAGCCAGTGGGGGGTGACAGGAAGTAGCTATATTTCTCCTTATGGCTCCATTACCGATTCACCGGGTGGCAATTACTCCAACAATCAAACACGCACCATTACACTGAATGATGCTATCGATCTGGATGAAACCGTGTATGCGGTTCTGAATTTCTGGGCCAGGTGGGAAATTGAAACCGGTTATGATTATGTACAACTTTTAATCTCCACTGATAATGGAATCAGTTGGTCGCCAATGCAAGGAAAATATACAATTACCGGAAATGAGAACCAGGCATCCGGAGAGCCTGTATATGATGGCTTTCAAACAGAATGGGTGAAAGAGGAGATCAATCTGTCGGATTACCTTGGAAATATGATTTTATTCCGCTTTGTCTTAAATTCTGATTACTCCACCGTTGAGGACGGCTATTATTTCGATGATTTCATCGTCACCGTTGTAATGCCCGGAACCACAGGTACGGTTGAACCGGCTAATGTCGCAAAAAAGATAGAATTCTCGGATCCTATTCCCAATCCTGCTCAAAATGCCGTACAGTTTATTTTTACAAGCCTGAACACAGTTCTGAATGCTTCATTTAATATTTACAACGCGATCGGACAAAAAGTGTTTGAAAGAGTTCTGGCAGAAGATCAGAGAACAATTTCAATAAATGTTTCAGGATGGGAGCCGGGAATTTACTACTACATGATGGAAGGAACCAATATCTGCACTGAGGCTAAAAAGCTGGTGGTAGTTCATTAATTTTAATTGATAAGAGTCATATTGAACGTATGCGAAACAATAATAAATTACTATTAGATTCTTCGCTATCACTCAGACTGACAACAAAATGAGCTTTCGGATATCTTCTTTTCTATTTTTAAATCTTCAGATAATTTAACTTTTAAATTTTCCAAATATTTTCAACACCCGCCTCTTTATAATTTATTTTCCAAAAACTAATTTCTGCCCGGTCTTATACTAATTTTGGATTTTAACAGTTGTTAATCTTTTGAAAAGAGCGTTATGAAGCAAAAAAGAGTCACTGAAATTATCATCCTTTCCGCCTTGGCAATCCTCATTATTCTGTTTGTAACATACTTTTCAAAAGAAAAAGACCTCACTGCCGAACAAATTCCGGAATTGGAAGCCAGAATTCCAATATTCGCCTACGGAATTGATATCGATTCACTGGTGGTATTTAAGGACCGGATCAAAAAAAACCAGTTTGTTTCCGACATCCTTCAAACATATAATGTGGATTATCCAACCATCGACCTGATGGCCAAACGATCATCCAACGTGTTTGATGTGCGTAAGTTCAGGGCAGGGAATTATTATTCGGTGATCTGCACCAATGATACCCTGCAAAAGGTGCAGTATTTCATTTATGAAAACTCTCCTACCTCCTATGTAATTTACGATTTAAGGGATTCGATCCATGCGCATATGGGTGAGAAAGATGTAACAACTTCGGCCAGAACCACTTCAGGCATCATCGAATCATCGTTGTGGAATGCCATGATCACCAACAATACCGATCCCAACCTGGCCAACGAGCTATCGGAAATTTATGCCTGGGTGATCGACTTTTTCGGCATTCAAAAAGGAGATTATTACAAAGCAGTTTACGACGAGCTTTTCGTTGAAGGCGAGAGCATCGGCATTGGTAAGGTTCATGCAGCATTGTTCCACCACGCCGATAACGACTATTACGCCTTTTACTTTGTAAAGGACAGCACCGGTGATTATTTCGACGATGAGGCCAACAGTATGCGCCGCACCTTTCTGAAAGCGCCGCTACGTTATCGGAGGATCAGTTCGGGATATTCCAATAGCAGGTTACATCCAATTTTAAAAGTCCGCCAGCCCCACCATGGGGTGGATTATGCGGCAGATGCCGGGACACCCGTTCAGGCCGTGGGTGATGGAATAGTGATTTTTGCACGTTATAAAGGTGCCAATGGCAATATGGTGAAAATCAAACACAACGGCACTTACACAACAGCTTACCTACATTTGTCGGGATTCGGAAAAGGGATCAGAGAAGGAAAATCCGTTAAACAGGGCGATGTGATCGGTTATGTTGGGAGTACCGGACGTTCAACCGGCGCACACCTCGATTTTCGTTTTTACAGAAACGGTCAGGCCATCAATCCCCTCAAGGTAGAATCGCCCCCTGCGGAACCGGTGGATTCGACTTACCTGTCAGAATACAACCAACTTGTAAATCATTATAAAATACAATTGGATTCCATCGCGATTGAAAATAAAACCGAATTGGCGGGAATGAAATAACTCTCATAACCGCTAAGCGCTTTTGATCTAAACTGAATTTCGATTGTCGCCAGCCTGACGGACAGACAGAATTAACGATTTATAATTTTAGAACATCCCCAAAACAAAACTTCACAAATCTTCATTCGTTGATCTTCATTCGCTAATCATATACCATTGATTGCTAAGCGCTTTCGAAGCAGCAAGCCGCATTTGACTTAATATTATACAGTAAGTCGATAAAATCGAAACTGTTTCAATTTTCAATTTGATTTATCGTAATCTTTAAACAAAACCAATAAAAAACATGTTAATTATCAATGGTTGACTTTACTTTCATTTATCACTAAATTTGTCTGATCTTTTTCAAAACCAAAGAAATACACACTAACTAAACTTGCTACAAATGGAAACTAAATTTGCTGACCTGCACTGCCATCCGCACATGAGGTCGTTCAACTGGCTGCACAAGCCCAAAAAACCGGAAGAAAAATCAAAATACAATCCCTGGTGGCTCATTTTGCCCAAATTCAAAGCTGCTGAAGAAGGAAAACGGGCTGCCGCCTATTCGCAATGCGACATGGCTAAGGTGGTGAACGGCAACCTCAGGCTGGTTTTTGCCTCTTTATATCCTATGGAAAAAGGATGGGTTACCGGAAGTAATAACCTGGTCAGGGACCGGATTCTGGACCTTCGAAAAATTCTGGGAGATAATGCTTTCAACGATTTTTTGAGCGATACACTGAACCTGTTCCTGAAACCCTTCTTTTTCAAACTGGGCCAGGACAAAGGCAAACAAATTGCCCTGCGCGATTTTGCCCAGGCGGTGTTCATGAAATTACCCTTCAGCAGGATCAACTTTTTTCAGAGTGAAAATTATGACTATTTCTATGAACTGAATGAAGAACGTAAATACCTGGCTAAAGGAAACGGAATAGTATCGGAAACATACATTTTTATTCCCTGGATCAAAAATATTTTTGTCAGCAAAAAAAAGATCAGGAAAGAACATCCTGATGAAGTTGATGCCAGGGGGACTTATGTGATTGCTAAAAATGGCACCCATGTTAAAAAAATCATTGAAGAAAACAAAACGGCTTTTGTGTTGAGTATAGAGGGTTCCAATGTGTTTAACTCACATGAACCGGTTGCCAATGTCTTGAAAAAGCTTGAACAGGTTAAGGATTGGGAAGAACCTATATTATTTATAACCTTTTGCCACCATTTTTATAATTTCCTGGCCGGTCAGGCTCACAGCCTGCCCGATGTCGCCAATATTTTGGTTGACCAAAAGAAGGGATTGGATGAGGGGTTTACAAATACCGGGTGGGATGTGATTCGCTACCTGCTGAGCCTTGACAAGGACAACAATTATAAACCGCAGGATTTAAAAAGGCGAATACTAATCGACGTAAAGCACATGAATGCAATTTCACGCAGTGAATTTTACCGGGAGATCATTGTACCCTGTTTAGAAAAAGGTGACAAAATACCGGTACTGGCAAGTCATGTAGCTTACTCCGGAAGAGAAACCCTCATGGATATGATCACCGATATGGGTAACGAAAAAGACGGGTTCCTGGCCGAGAAAAACGGGCATATATTCAACGCCTGGAACATCAATGTTTGTGATGAAGATATTTTAACCGTTTTTAAAACCGGCGGCCTTATCGGCATCAACTTCGACCAGCGCGTACTTGGGCTTTCAAAGGAGGATTTTAACAATGAAGAAAAACATGCCTTCTGCATCTGGCAAAATATGAAAGCCTGCATGATGGCGGTATTGAATTCAACCGAAAACAACCTGCCTCCCAAAGAAAATGCGGTGAACATGATTTGTATCGGTACCGATTTCGATGGCTACATTGATCCTGTCAACAAATACCCTACTGTGCTGGAATTTGATCAATTCAGGAAAGACCTTATCCAGGTGATCGCCAATGATCCCGATAAAGACAAATTGCTTTTCAATAAATACACCCCCGAAGACCTGGTAGATAAAATTTGCTTTGGGAATGCTTATGATTTTGTGGTGAAAAATTTTATTTGATCAGCAACTATGCGGTTTTGATACGCTAAGCGCTTTCATTTCTTAAATAAAACTTGCATATTAACAATAAATGATTTTACTTTGCGTTTCAAAGTACTTTCTAACCAATAAAATATGAAAGATACAAAAGAATATAAAGATTTGCAGGAAATCAAAAACCTTATGGAACGCTCCTCCAGGTTCCTTTCGCTGAGCGGATTATCTGGTGTTTCCGCCGGGATCATAGCTTTGATTGCAGCCGTTATTGCTTATTACTTGCTTTATTTTGGACAAATAAAATATGACGAAAGTTTTTATTTGATCCGGCCTATGAAGGAATCAGGGGATGAATTGAATTTACTGCCTAAACTTCTCATCCTGGCAATTGCCACTTTCACACTGGCCTTTGCTTCAGCATATTATTTTTCATGGCGGAAATCAAAAAAATACAATTATTCGCTTTGGGATCATACTACAAGGAGGCTGCTTTTCCAGTTGTTTATTCCACTGGTTGCAGGAGGTATTTTTTCGCTGATCCTAATCGACAGGAATGACGGAACCCTGCTCGCTTCCGTAACGTTGATATTTTATGGTCTGGCGCTGGTGAATGCAGGAAAGTACACGCTGAGTGAAGTCCAGTATCTGGGCATTTCCGAAATTATGTTGGGTTTGCTTGCCGGTATTTTTACTCACTGGGGATTGGTTTTCTGGGCATTCGGGTTTGGAATTTTACATATCATTTATGGTTTGGTGATGTACTACAGGTACGAACGATGAAAGATATTCTGGCTAATTTAAATAAAGCATTTGAAAACAGGGTGAGGCTGGGAATCATGTCGGTACTGATGGTAAACGACTGGGTCGATTTCAATACCCTGAAGGAACTTCTGGAAACTACAGACGGCAACCTGGCCAGTCACTTGAAAGCCCTCGAAGATAAAGAACTGATAAAAATGAAAAAACAATTCGTAGGGCGTAAACCCAAAACAAGTTACCAGGCTTCTGAACAGGGTAAAGCGCTTTTTAAACAACACCTTGATGCACTTGAAAATTTAATTAATAACCAATAATTTTTTTAACCTTATACTTTGTATTTTAAAGTACTTTTAAACGACAACAATATGCAAACATTTCAAGAATTCTCCGAAAAACTTTCGCGGTCGATCTCGGTAAAGATCGCGATCATAGGATTTCTGATCCTCATCCTGCTGATCCCTGCATTTATGATTCAGGAATTGATCAGCGAACGCCAAAAGACTCGTAATGAAGTTGTGCAGGAAGTTAGTGATAAATGGGGCCGGGAGCAAACCGTCACGGGTCCCATTATTTCAATTCCCTATTATGAGCAATATGTGACCAATGAACAGGAAATCATCAAATCACCCAAAACGCTTTTCATTTTGCCCGAAAAACTGGATATCGACGGACAGATAAATCCTGAAATTCGTTACCGGGGAATCTACAAGGTGATCGTTTACAATTCCGCAATCCATTTTAATGGAATTTTTCATTTGCCCGACCTGAATGAACTGGGAATTCCTGCCGAACAAGTTTACTGGGACAAAGCTTCCATATTGCTTGGTATTTCAGATCTGCGAGGCATTCAGAAAGAAATCAAAGTATCAGTCAATGATCAACTTTATGATGTAAATCCCGGATTGAAATACACAACCATCGCCAACGCTGGCGTTACTTCGGATATAAAGTTAAATCCGGGAGTACGCGATTACAATGTTCAATTTGATCTGAATTTAAGCGGGAGCGAAAATCTCTATTTTTCACCGGTTGGGAAAACCACCACTGTGAATATCAATTCACCCTGGTCGACACCCTCTTTTACCGGAAGCTTCCTCCCCGATGACCACTCTGTCGGCAATAATGGGTTCAAGGCAAACTGGACGATATTTGATCTGAACCGGAACTTCCCACAGGTTTGGAACAATCAAACTTATAATATGAATGATACGGCATTTGGTGTAAACCTGTTATTCCCAGTGGATGAATACCAGAAATCGATGCGCTCGGCCAAATATGCTGTCATGTTCATCGCGCTTACTTTCCTGATCTATTTGTTTGTAGAGATCATCAACAAAAAAAGGATACATCCGATACAATACCTTTTGGTTAGTTTGGCATTGCTACTGTTTTATACCCTGCTTTTATCCCTGTCGGAGCAAATCGGATTCAATTGGGCTTACCTGATTTCCGCGGTTGCCATTATCGGTTTGATCACGGTTTATTCACACAGTATATTCAAATCAGGCAAATTGACGCGTATCACTTCCATGGCACTGATCGTTCTGTACGCCTTCCTGTTCACCATTTTACAGTTGGAAGATTATGCTTTATTGTTCGGCAGTATCGGGCTGTTCATCATCCTCGGATTTGTGATGTACCTGTCGAAAAGGATCAACTGGTACGGACAAATAAACGGTGAGGGTCAAAACAAAGAAAAATAATTTTTGCAGATTACCCTAAAACTGTCAAGCATTTTAAAATCGCTTAGCAGTTGTTTGCACGAACCGGCCAAAATCATCGGATGACTTGAAGTCATCGTATGAATATCCTGCTATTGCTTTACTATTTTCCCCTCTTCATAAAATCCTTTTTCTCCACTGATCCTGTAAATGTACGTTCCGGGTTTCAAACCGGAGATATCCACCTCAGCCTGATGTTTGAACCGGCCGGAGAAGATCATTTCACCGGTAAGATTGTAAATACCGATTTCCAGGTCGTGGTACAAACCGAAAACAAAGTTCACCCGCTCGGCTGCAGGATTGGGATAAACCAGTATTTGCTTTTGCATTTTTTCCATTACCTCCGGTGTTGAGGTAAGCGGGGTATAGTTTCCGAGGCTGTCGATCTTAAGGATATGGACATCCCGCTGCATGGGAATAGGATTGTTCCAATCGTAGCGGGCAGAGAAAATCATGGCTCCGCCATCGGTTGTGGCAAGTATTTTTAACGGCATATAGTTTACTTCTCCTTTAAAGAATTTTTGCCATATTACATTTCCTTCCAGGTCTAGCCGGTAAGTTAAAATCCATCTTTGCTCGGGATAAAACTCCAACGGAGGGACCCAAGTACATGGATAAGTGCCACCAAAATAAATCCTGTTTTCATATAAACTGAAACAATGTTGCCAATAATAGACAATGCTGTCTGTCTCATATTCAACTTCTTTAATAATCTCACCATCAAAATTAATTTCAATGTATGAAAGATTGTCCTGTTGAGGACCCGGTATGGATAATTTCCTTCCTGCAACAAAATAAGAATCTGAATTGATTTTTTCTGCTGCAATTGCAGGAAGAAAACCAACAGGATACTCCAGCAAAGTATCAATGGACAGATCATATTTATCAATAATATAATAGGAATGTAAATTATCCCAATACCTGAAAAGATGATATTTATTTTTTGAAGGTATTTCCATGATACAAGTTGCCAATAACCCGCCGTTATTATAATTTACAGACCTCTTCAAAGCACCATCAAGTTCCCTTTCTTCCAATAAAAGTGTGCCCGTCTGCCGTATCCCTGCTAAAAGAAGTAAATTATCGCTGGATAACTTTACATCAAATGCAGACTCATCCTGTTCAGGATCACCTACAATGGTATCTCTTATTAATTCTAAATTCTCAGAATACTGAGCAATATAGATTTGCTTATCACCGGATGAAATGTTCTTGCAACCTCCCACAATCGTTAATTCGTCATTGTTTGTTATCAATATATTCGACAGCCAGTCAAAAGTGTAAGAAGAATTTCCGGAAACATCAGTACTATCTGAAATTTTTCCAGAAATCAGGTTTATCTTGTAAAGTTTTGAATTGTATGCTCCAGGATAGGTTCCATAGCTATGGGCAAATACGACATGATCGTCATTGATCTGAACCGCATCGTAGACCACATCGTCTGCAGTTGTTTTGATTATTTTTTCAAAAGTCTGGGAATTTGAGTAAACTGCAGCTCCTAATATTAATACTATTGATAGTATAATTCTCAAAGGTTTAATCTTTAATGAAGTGGCCATGGTTTATTGAATTCGATACTTACAAAATTAATAAAAAAACGATTTTTGCAAGTTTTTTGGAAATTTAAAAAGATTCTATTTTGGCTCTCTGAAAATTAACTGCCAATCGCTTTTGAAGCACCAGGCAGTTGTTTGCCCGACCCGGCCAAACTCATCCGATGACTTGAAGTCATCGGATGAGTATCCTGCTATTGCTTTACTATTTTCCCTTCTTCATAAAATTCTGAAATACACTAAAAAATTTTTGAAATAGATCAAAAGATATTGGGTTTCTAATAACTTCACAAATCTGCATTCGTTGATCATAATTCGTTAATCATTTTTTGAATATCGAATGTCGATTAACGATTTATGATTTTAGAATTAGCTGCCGGTAACTGCAAAACACCTCTAAAGTGCTAAGGAATTTATTATTCCACTTCCACCCTTATCCCTTTCGAATGGCTCGCAAACTCCGGTGCATACAAACATTGGATGGTTGTTATGCCATTGCTGAAATCACCCTTTTGTGAAACTACCAGCGGATATTCGAAAACATAGGTCCCTTTGGAAATGTAGTCGAAATAGAAATTGGAGGATGCATCCTGTGTGGTTTCATAATAGCCCAGTCCGCCCTGGTATCGGTAACCTGACAGGACATTGATGGGTTCAAATCCCGATGCCCGCATATCCTTCATGTGGACATATTCCAGGTCGCGATCAATCCGGATCTCAATGCGAACCTTTATTTTATTACCAACATTTAGTTTCGAGTCATTTGTTATCGGCTCAAGTACCGGACCGGCATCCGTATTTATTTCCCTGAACAGTTGTTTTTCCAGTTTCAAAGGTGTTTCATGCGGTCCGATCTGATCCAGGTCCTCGAAATACTGCCAGTACACTGCACCCCAGGCAATGGATGGATTTTTATTGGTTACGGTGATATCACCCATTTCCGGTTCGACGTCGCCACCCAGCCAGGAGGTTTTGAAATAGCCTGTACCGGCTTCAACTTTAATATCGTCGCGGCCGAAAGGATCAATGGTCTTTTCACCCAGACTGATCTCGGCCAGTTTATTGTTTTCCAGCCAGTCGGAACCTTTTAGCAATAAAGCGTAAACCGCCTCGGCGGTGGCCCGGCCCGTTTTCCAGTTCTGGGTTTGTTTTTGCTTAAGGAGCCAGATTTTCATCTTTTCAACCGATTCGGAATCTCCGCTCACTTCATCAAAAGCTTCGATTAACAAAGCCTGGGTGTCAATAGGCGCCTGGTACCAGTAATATCCACCCTGGTTGCTTCGCCAGTACATCCCCATTTCATCCGAATAGAGGGCATATTCCTTGACCGAAGCCATTATTTCATCCGGAGCCTTTTCTTCTCCCAACCGGTTCAAAGCCAGGGCCATCATCCCTTTCATATAGATATTCTGTTCGACCCAGTACTTTTTGGCCTGCTCCACAAAATAATTAAATGCCTCTTCGTATGATTTCGACAAATTCACCTCTTCCATAAAATAGCTCCTGGCATACAGGTATTGGATCTGGATGTGGCCCAGGTGGTTCTCATCCATTTTTTCGGGATAATGCTCTTTCAGTTTGTCGTAATCATCCTTTATTTCCTGATCCAGAAAACGGACCGCTTTTGCGACCATTTGGCTCACTTCCTGGTCTTGGGATGAATCATAAACACCCAGTTGTTTCAGATGACCAAAACCGGTGACAATATTCTGTGTGATATTCCGGCTTTCGCGCATCCCGCTGAACCAGGGCCAGGCCCCATTTGGAAGTTGGTTTTGCTTAAGTTTTCTTAAAGACGCGGACAGTTCATCCTGCATCCGGCTCATGTCGAACAAGAGGGCTATCCGTTGTTTCTGCTCGGTTTCGCTGGTGGCATCCAGCACCCAGGGTGTTTCCTGCAGGATCACGCTTTTCAATTCCTCATTTTTTTTCAGGTTCGAAAGCAGGGCATCCGGTGAAAAATTCTTCCAGGTATCGAATACATGCTTGATCTTCGGTTTGGATTCAACCAGGTGTGCAGCTATGTAGTTGGCATAAAAACTGTTGAAAATATTGTCGGCCGACTCCCGCTCCGATTCCATGACATAAGGCAATGCCTGAACCGCATACCAGGCCGGATTGGAAGAAAACTCCAGGGTCAGCTTATGGTTTTTCAAAGTACTTTTCCCATTTCCTGATTTCAGCAGTTTCTGAAACTTGAAGTTTTTTGTTTCATTGCCTTTCACCGGCAGGGGTAGTGATTCGGTCACCAGCATCCGGTTGCTCAACACTGGAATGGCCTTTTCTTCGCCATCCGAAAAATTGCCGGCCTGCGCCATGATCCTGTAAGAGATCACCTCCGCATCGTACGGAATCGATATGGGCCATTCAACCGAAGTATTTTTTCCCTGTGCCATCTCAAAATCAACAACTGAAATCTCCGGATTCAATTTTTCAGTGATGTCCTCCATGGTGCGGGTATCGAAAAATTTGATCTTGGCCTCACCGGAGAGATTTTTATCCGACATGTTCACCACCTTGGCCGAGAAGATCATTTCATCCCCTTCCCTGAAAAACCGGGGTGCATTGGGAACCACCATCAGATCTTTCCGGGTAACAACTTCTTTCTCAAATTTTCCGGTTTTTAAGTCTTTTGTATAGGCCAGACCCAGCATCCTCCAACGTGTCAACGATTCGGGAGCCGTAAAGTTGATGACGATTTCACCATTTTCATTGGTTTGAAGAGTGGGGAAAAAGAATGCCGTTTCCCTGAAATCTCGGCGGATTTGCATTCCAGAAAACACCTCTTCCCCATTTCCCCAGGATCCGCCACCAACAGACGCTGCAATACTTGAAACCTCGCCTTTATCATCTTTTAATTTAACATCTTCATCTTCTGCAACCTGAACTTCCGCTTGTTCCTGCCCGGGAAGAGCCTCCATACCCTTCACCTCCATGCCGTCCATCGCCAACCTGCGGTATGGCCCCCTATCGAAATAATTGAATCCGAACCAATTCAATTGGTCATAATTTCTGAAAACAGGGGAAATGACCTTGTTACCCATAGCTGGGTAATATGTATTGATATTGTTACTCTGATTGGTTGAAAATCCCTGCCAGTAGAGGGAGCCATAAGATTTCTGATACAATTCAAAATTCCAACTGAGCTTCCTGAACTCATCCAATGAGGCATCATACATGGTTGCCAACATTTCCGCCGCAACCGAATCGCCTTTTGTGCCTTTGATGATGATCTTCCATTGCTCTTCCTGTCCGGGCGTGAGTTTATCGCGGAAAGTGGCAAATTCAAAATCGAGTATTTTGTTGGTAAAGGGCACCTCCACATTAAACCGGTTGTTATAACTGCGGTTGTTCTTCACAAAGATCACATTAACCGAAAATCCGCCCCGGAGTTCTTCTGTAATGGGTATTTCAATTTTCTGTTGTTCGTTGCTAAGCTGAATCCATTTTTTTGTAATTACTTTTTCCTTTTTGACCACTTCGTAAAGGGCACGAACATTTTTGGCTTTTGATCCGATGACAAATGCGGCTTGTTCACCCGGCTCGCCTTCTGCTTTTATTACATGGAACCAACTGTACTTATTCACCGGAGGCTCTTTTTCCGTTTTTGAATAAAGCGTAAAATAAAAATCCTCTTCCACCGGCTCCCCGAATACATCTTTCGTTGTCAAGCTAACCTTATACCTTCCCGATTTCCATTTAACGGCATTTCCCACCAAAACAACCGAATCCATGGCTGTATTAAAATCGTAATTAAAAACAGTTTCACCGGCTTTAAGGCTTGTTATGCTATTTTCATTTTGATAAACGTCATTGGGAAATTCCTTTTTAAATTCATCCTTTTCCATCACAAACCGGTCGGGGGTTTCCCAAAGCCTTTCACGCAGCAACCTTTCCGGTTCGATTAGCTGCATAATGGACAGGGTTCCCTGAGCAGCAACAGGCTGCCCATTCAAATTGGTTGTTGCAATTTTGAACGCCTTGAATTCATCCTTTTCAATGATATCTTTGATATCCAATTTGATACTCAAGGATATTTCACTCACATCAACACTTCCGGTAACATTGTGAGATTCCCCATTAATGTCAGTCACCGTGGCGTAAACCATATACCTGAACTGCCTCTTAAAACCATAACCAGCTGATTGATCGGGGGCGGCCTTGAATGAAATGGTAAAATTCCCATTTTCATCAGTAACTGTGCTTCCGTGAACAATTTCCATCAGAGAACCTTCAGGAGGTAAAATATCATACCATCCTCTGTAAATGATTGGATATATCGTTCCCCTTCGAACCCTGTACTGAACATCCGCTCCTGAAATATTGCTCCCTGAAAAAGCTTTTGCCGTGCCGGTCAGGGTAACGGTTTCATTCAGTTTATAGCTGCCTTCAACAGGATTGAAGAAAACCTCGAAATTAGGTCGTTTGTATTCCTCCACCTGCACATTCACGGAGCCGAATTCGTTTTTGATGGTCATTTGCCCGTTCAGAACCCCGGTGGGAGCCACAAAAGAACCATTGAATGATCCGTAGTTATTGGTCACCAGATCAAGCTCAGAAATCTTTTGGTAATTGACATCAAAGAATTCCACTTTAGTTTTAAATCCCGATTTTACCTTGTAATTTTCATTTTCCTTATCCAGGATGATCCCCTTGAAATAAATGGTTTGGCCGGGTCGGTAAATGGCCCTGTCAGTAAAAAACCAACTGCGGGTTTCTTTTTGCCCGCCCCTGGGATATGAACCAAATTGATGAAATGAGTAACCGGTGACCAGCCGGTCATTGGGGGTTTTAAAATCGATATAATAGGAATTTGGCCTTGAATTTCCTTCCGGGGAAGGAATTTCAAAATACCCCTCAATATCTGAGTTATAAATTGGTCCATCGTTATAAACATAGTCTCTTGCATCGTAATCATACTCCCTGAAAATGATTTTGGCAGTAACATTGTCAATGGGTTGTCCGGTTTCCCGGTTGAGCATGTAAAAACGATAACCTGCATCAGATGAATTTTGAGAAATAAAACTAATTTCCGAAACCCATAATGAACCATGACCTACCGTTGTATTTTCACTTTCATATTCTGCCTGATCAGAAAACAACAGAACATAAAATCCTTTTTGCAACCCGGGGATTTTAATTTCAGTTCCGTGCTGCTGATAATCACTGTCTGTTGGCAATTCCTGCTCCCAGGTATGTAATACGGGCAACTCAAAATATTTTTCAATAAGTTTTTGCTGTATACGCAGATTTTGATCCATTTCCCTGAATGCTTCATAATCCACTTTGGCAATCCTGCAAAATATTTTATTCAGGTTTTTATAGCTGACGGAAGCCAGGAATGGCTTATTGGGTAAAACCTCATCTTCCGCATCCACACGCAATTCCTTTTTTTCGATCTGGTTGAGGAGGAACTGGCAATTTTTAGCACCGTCAGAATCCGGAAAACGATCGATCGCTTCCCGGCATTTTTCATACGCTTCCTTGATTTTCCATTTAAAATCGTCTGATAATAACGGCTTGTATTTTTGGCCAGCCTGGTAGTATTGCTGTGCAATTGTATAACTTACATCGGTTGAAACCGGGTAATCCTGGTACTTTTCTTCCAAATCGATCAATGTCGTGAGATAAAGGCTGTCTTTTGCCTCTATCATTCCTTGTTCAAACACAAATCGCAACCGTTTCAAATCCACATCAACCAGCGGAGCCGGATCTTCATCATCCAGGTGGAACCGGATCAGATCCTGCAAAACCTTCAGAGCGTAATATTTTAAGGCAAGGGTATCTTTCGATCCGATGCTTATTTTGGTGAAATCGGATGCATCAGCTAAGTATTCCGGATTATCTATTGTAAATGTATAAACCGGCTGTATCAGAGAGGATTCTTCCTGCATGAAAAAATCGGCTGCCCGGTTAGCCAGAAAATCAAACAAAGTCGGCCGGTATTTTTTTGAGCCTTCTGAAACTTCAAGAATGGGATCATAATCTTTGAGGTTTATTTTTTTTAGTTTATCAGAATAATTCAAAGATGCCTGGTAATGTCTGACGACCTCTCCAACCAGGGTTTTCATATCCCAGGTGCGGATATCATCCATTTCTACCTGAAAAACATTTGTTCGATCGAGCAATTTAAAGCGGTTGGCCTGATAATACCGCCAATATAGGTCGGCAACAATGGAATGGAGAATTTGGGTAACCGGAGTCGAAGTTTCATTGATCTGTTCTTTCAGATCTGAAATTGTATTCTCCAGGAATTCCTCCTGGAAATCGGCAGTGAGCTTGATTTTATAAAGTGTTGCCTTGATAAACTGCGGATGATTGTCATTTTCCTTTGATGCGGTGTAAATTTGTTCCACTACTTCGAGGGCCGATTGCGGCAATCCTTTTTTAACCAGTGAATCGACCTTTTTCCAGTCACGTTCGAAAGTTTCAAAATCTTCAGGCGGATTTACCGTGTTAGAGGATTTGTTTCCGGTTAAAACCAGCGAAAAGCCTGTAATTAACACTCCCAATAAAATTAAAGTAACCAGGAAAAAATATTTTGATCCAAGCATAATAAGAGATTTAGAATTTATCTATAGATGCAATAGGAATAAAAATTCCATAAAATGATCTTTTATTGCAAAGTTAAGTCAAATCTGTGAGGAATTCGGAAGAGATATGCCGATTTTCAGAATTGACAATAAACGGTCAACTTTTTTGCATGAGTGGGTTAACTAATCCTTCCTGACCATCGAACTCAATGGGTTGGCCAGCCCCTCAAAACTCATCAATTCGGCTTTCACATTGCCGATGATCACAGCGGATTTGGCGAGAATGGGTACATGGTTTTTATCGTCGGTTACCCAGAGGGTCATCGGATATTTATCGGCAAATACCTCGCCGGTGGCCATTCCCGGTTTAAAACGGAGGCAGCGGAAAACGCCCAGTTCGATCTCTATTACCTCTTTGCCCTCATAAAGTATGGCAGAATTATACACCGAATCATCCAGGAAAAAATGAACCGGAAGCATGTCTCCCATTTCCAGCGTATCGCTGTTAAATGTGCGTGCAAAATAAACCGCCGAAACAAAATCCAGTGTGTATTTTGGAATTGGCAGGGAGTCGGATAGGGTCACCACATATTCCATTTCATGATTGAAACGGTATTCATCATCTTTTGTAAAGCCACCCTCTTTTGTGCGGCGAATGAAGTAATGCGGGGCAAAAGATTGCTGGTCCACATAGCTGTCGAATTGGTCATGTACCTTAAAAAACCAATTGAACATCCCTTTGGATTTGCCTTCGGTATCGATGTGCCAAACGGACCTTCCATCAAATTTCCGGTCGGTGGTTTTAACTTCCAGTGTCCCGATTCCTGCCGTAATCTTTCCGGTAAGCCAGGCATCGTAATAAAAACGGTATTCCAGCTTTTCGCCCGGTTTAAATGCTTCATTTTTCCAGGTACGCCAACCATCCTGTGCAATGGCCGAACCAATCAGCAGGTAAAAAAAAATATTTATCAGACCAATATAGCGATGGAATTGCATGCTTTTGTGATAATTATCAGGTAACAGAAACAAATTCAATGCATAAAACTAAGAAACAACGATGTTTATTATTTTGTTTGGAACAACAATTATTTTTCTTACTTGTTTTCCTTCGATCCAGCGTTGCGCCTTTTCATCTGAGAGGGCCTGTTTTTCAATTTCTTCCCTTGGCAGGTCAACCGGAATCTCGATCTTGAACCGCATTTTACCATTGAATGATACCGGGTATTCGAAAGTATTTTCCTTAATATAATTTTCGTTGAAAGCAGGGAATTCAGCCATTGTGATGCTGGGTTCATTGCCCAGAACCAACCACAATTCCTCTGAAATATGCGGCGCATAAGGGGATAAAAGGATTACCAGTTGCTCTAAAATTTTCTTGCTATGACAGTTTAAATCCGTTAGCTCATTTACACAGATCATAAACTGACTAACCGCGGTATTGAAAGAAAACCGTTCGATGTCATCCTGAACCTTTTTGATGGTCCGGTGAAGAACTTTAAGTTCTTTATCGCCAGGTTTTTCTTCCACTACTATCCATTGCCCTGTTTCGTTATAAAATAATCTCCAGAGCTTTTTCATGAAACGGTAAACTCCTTCAATTCCTTTGGTATCCCAGGGTTTATGGTTTTCGAGCGGGCCCAGGAACATCTCGTACAGTCGAAAGGTATCGGCTCCGTAGTGGTCGATCAGTTCATCGGGGTTGACTACATTGTGCTTGGATTTGGACATTTTTTCCACTTCCCAACCGCATATATATTTTCCGTCTTCGAGAATGAATTCCGCATTGGCAAACTCGGGCCTCCATTGTTTGAAAGTTTCGATATCGAGTTCGTCATTGTCCACTATGTTCACATCCACATGGATCGGATCTGTAAAGGATTCTCGTCCGGGATAATTCTTAGAGACAAAAAGGTTAACCGGGACAAATGCTTCCTTATCAACGAAAGCCGGAACATTTTCGCTATTCATCGTTCGTTTGATGCGATCCATAACACTTTCCATTTCGAGGAAATCCCTGAGGGGGATCAGCAATAGCTTTAATCCCTTTTCTTTTGCGTACGCTTCATAAGGATGGGCAACTTTTGTTAGGGATTTCTGTTTTTTTACTTCGATAATAAGTCCGGCTTCCTCGCTGTAGAAGTCGAACCTGCGGTTGCCGTCGCGATAGCCTTTAGTGAATTTTACGCCCAGTTTCCTGTCTTTGAGATTTTCCCAGAGTAAATGTTCTGCCATTTTCTCAAGGTTAGCCCGATACACAAAATTCGACCGTCCCTGTATTTTCCCCTGGTTGATCAGTTTTTTAAACGGTTCCTCCTCACAAACCAATCCCATATCGTACAGGAACATGTTCCAGAACCGTGAATAGATCAGGTGGCCGGTGGCATGTTCATCACCTCCAAGATACAGATCAACATCCTTCCAGTAATCATTGGCTTCTTTGGAAAAATACCGGTCATTGTTCCATGGATCCATATAGCGAAGATAATAACCGCTCGAACCGGCAAAACCCGGCATGGTATTGGTCTCGAGGGGATAACCCTCCCTGGTTTCCCAGTTTTTTGCCCTGGCCAATGGCGGTTCACCCGATTCGGTGGGCAGGTATTTATCCACATCCGGCAATTCCAGCGGAAGTTCCGATTCATCCAGGGTATAAGGCATACCATCCTTGTAATAAACAGGAAACGGTTCACCCCAATATCGCTGCCTGCTGAAAATGGCATCCCGCAATTTAAAATTGATCTGTCCGAAACCGAGGTCATTTTCTTCAAGATATTCAATGGTCTTCCGGATGGCTTCATTCACATCCAGGCCGGTGATCATTCCGGAATTGATGATTTTTCCTTCTTTGGCATCATATGAACCTTCCCAGGTTGCAGGATCTGTAGGCTCTTCACCTTCCCTGCCGACGACCTGAAGGATTGGAATTCCAAAATGCTTGGCAAATGCAAAATCCCGGCTGTCGTGAGCAGGAACAGCCATGATGGCTCCGGTTCCATAACCTGCCAGTACATAATCCGCAATCCAGATAGGAATTTCTTCACCGTTAACCGGGTTGATACCGTATGCACCGGTAAATTTTCCGGTTATTTGCTTTACCTCAGCCATTCGGTCAACTTCAGAGCGGTTTTTTGCCCATTTCACATAATCTATAACCTCTCCGTGATATTCCGGTGTGGTAATTTGTTCGACCAGGTGGTGCTCCGGCGCCAGAACCATAAAAGTGGCCCCCCATAAGGTGTCGGGGCGGGTTGTGAACACTTCCAGTTTTTCTTCAAAGCCCTTTATTCCAAAATAGACGGCAGCTCCCTCCGAACGCCCGATCCAGTATCGCTGCATTTCTTTCAGCGATTCAAACCAATCCACGTTTTCCAGGCCGTCGAGCAACCGCTGTGCATAGGCAGTTATTCTGAGCGACCACTGGCGCATCAGCTTTCTTTCCACCGGATGGCCGCCGCGTTCGGATACTCCGTTTACCACTTCATCGTTGGCAAGTACCGTTCCCAACGCAGGGCACCAATTCACCCAGGTATCTGCCAGGTAAGCCAGCCGGTAATGCATCAGCATTTGCTGCTGATCAACTTCTGACCAATTTTTCCATACTTCTGCATCAAAGGGATCAACGGGACTGCAAGCCGCCTCAATATTTTTATTCCCATCGATTTCAAATTCCCTTACCAGGTCTTCAATGGGTTCGGCTTTATCGGTTTTTTTGTTGTACCAGTGTTTGAAAAGCTGTATAAATGTCCACTGAGTCCATTTATAGTAAAAAGGATCAGATGTCCTCACTTCACGGTCCCAGTCATAGGAAAAACCGATCCTATCGAGCTGTTCACGGTATCGCTGAATATTTTTTTCTGTGGTAATAGCCGGGTGCGTTCCGGTTTGGATGGCATATTGTTCAGCCGGTAATCCATAGGCATCATACCCCATGGGATGCAGTACATTAAATCCTTTTAACCGCTTGTACCTGGAATAAATGTCGGAGGCGATGTAACCCAGCGGATGCCCCACGTGCAACCCTGCACCCGATGGATATGGGAACATATCGAGTACATAATATTTGGGTTTGGAGTAGTCGATAACCGTTTTATAGGTTTTATTTTCAGCCCAGTATTTCTGCCATTTTTTCTCTATCCCGCGATGATTGTATTCCATTGATTAAAATTTCCCGAATTATAAATTAATAAACCCTAAACCCTAAAAGGAATTAAAAGTGCGAAATTAAAAAAAAATATTCCTCGGTGCCGAAGGTTGGAATAATCGGCATAAAAAGGTTATTGAACGGTTGGTATACCTGAATACGGCTCTGTAAATTTTTTATATTTTTGAACCCAATTAAACAAGTCATCATGAAAACATTCCGGATTATTTTATTTTTGGCAGGGTTGATCATAATTTCAGCCTGCAGCCAAAAACGAGGAAGTAAAACAACCGACCCAAATTCAGGTGAAATTAGTGCTAACGATCAGGCCTTGCTGGAAAAAGCACTAGCGGTTTTTCAGACTTTACCCGAAATTGCCGAGGATGAAGCCAATCCCATCACGTCTGAAAAAGTGGCATTAGGAAAAGCATTGTATTACGATAAGAGGCTTTCGAAAGATGAAACAATTAGTTGTAATTCATGCCATAACCTGGAAACATTCGGGGTTGACAACTTACCCACTTCCCCGGGTGATGCAGGGGATGAAGGAGATCGAAATTCACCGACAGTGCTGAATGCAGCCCTTCATTTTGTGCAATTTTGGGATGGCCGGGCAAAAGATGTGGAAGAACAGGCTGGCGGACCAATACTGGAAAAAGTTGAAATGGGCATTCCCAGCAAGGAATTCCTGATTGAACGTTTGTCAACAATTGATGAATACCAGGAAATGTTTGCACAAGCTTATCCGGATCAGCGTAAGCCTCTCACTTACGAAAATATACAGAAAGCGATAGCTGCATTTGAACGCACCTTACTTACTCCTTCTCCCTTCGATAAATATTTGAACGGCGAGGTAGGAGCTCTCAACGATCAACAAAAAAACGGGTTGGAAGCTTTTATTGACAAAGGTTGTACTACTTGCCACATGGGCGTTTTACTGGGGGGTAATATGTACCATAAGTTCGGAATTTATGACGACTACTGGAAACATACCCAAAGTGAAAAGATCGATGAAGGGCTGGCAGGCATCACTGGTGAGGAATCGCAAAAATTCATGTTCAAGGTTCCTTCCCTACGAAATGTTGAAAAAACATTCCCTTACTACCATGACGGAAGTGTCACAGAACTGAATGAAGCCATTGAAATCATGGCCGTCACTCAGCTGAACAAGGAATTGACTGACCAGGAAATTGCCGATATCGGTGCATTTCTGGGTTCACTTACGGGAGAGGTGCCAAAAGAGGCGTTGATGGATTAAAAAACATCCAGGCCGGGGCGAACGCCCCGGCCCGGACTTTATATTTCAATATCATTACCTGTTCGATTTCAAGCGCTCGGCAATGATCCCTGATATCTTATAGATATCAATCCTGTCCTGCTTCATCAAATCCCGCTCGCGGATGGTAACCGTACTATCTTCAAGGGTTTGGTGGTCAACCGTGATACAATATGGAGTACCAATTGCATCCTGCCTGCGGTAACGTTTGCCGATGGAATCCTTTTCTTCATAAAAACACATGTAATCGTCTTTCAGGGAATCGAATATTTCCATCGCCTTTTCGGGTAAGCCGTCTTTTTTAACCAATGGAAGCACTGCAGCCTTGATAGGTGCTAAAAATGGAGGTATTTTCATGACCACCCGCTCGGAGCCGTCTTCCAGTTTCTCCTCGTTGTATGCATATGTTAAAACAGCCAAAAAGGTCCGGTCGAGGCCTATGGAAGTTTCAACGACAAATGGAACATAGCTCTCATTCAATTCCGGATCGAAATACTGGATCTTTTTACCGGAATATTCTTGATGAGCCTTCAAATCGAAATCGGTTCGCGAATGAATGCCTTCCAGTTCCTTGAAACCCATCGGGAAATTGAATTCGATGTCGAAGGCGGCATTGGCATAATGGGCCAGCTTTTCATGCTCGTAAAAACGATATTCCGTTTGCGGAATACCCATATTCAAATGCCAGTTCATCCGTTCGTTTTTCCAGTATTCGAACCACTTCATTTCATCGCCCGGCCTCACAAAAAACTGCATCTCCATCTGTTCGAATTCACGCATCCTGAAAATAAACTGCCGGGCTACGATTTCATTCCTAAAAGCCTTCCCCATCTGCGCAATGCCAAATGGGATCTTCATCCTGCCGGTCTTTTGGATATTGAGGTAATTGACAAAAATTCCCTGTGCTGTTTCGGGTCGAAGGTAAACTTTGTTCGCACCGTCGCTCAAAGAACCCATTTCAGTTGAAAACATGAGGTTAAACTGCCTGACATCGGTCCAGTTGCGGGAACCGGAAATTGGGCACACAATGCCAAGGTCCTCAATCAAGCCCCTGATTTCATCCAGATTGTTGTTATCCATGGCCGAATAAAGCCGCCGCTTGATTTCCTCAATTTCCTTCCTTTTTTCAAGAACCCTGGGATTGGTATTTAAAAACTGTTCCTCATTAAAGGCATCACCAAACCTTTTAGAAGCCTTCTCAACCTCTTTTGCAATTTTTTCCTCAATCTTAACAAGATGATCCTCAACCAATACATCGGCACGGTAACGCTTTTTTGAGTCTTTATTATCGAT
>JAFGBL010000091.1 GCA_016933115.1 Bacteroidales bacterium
ATTGTACCGGCTGCCGTGAACCCGGAGTTAAAATCGGGCATTGCGCAGAATGTGGAATCAGGAACTGTGTCAAAGAAAAAGGATTCGACACCTGTGGAGATTGTACTGAAATGGAAACATGCCAGATTGTTGCTATGGTCCATAAACATGTACCTGATGCAATAACCAATCTGAAAAATCTTAACTGAAAACTTTAAAAAGTACAAACAGAGCTCCTCAAATTTTTGGTATTTCAATGATTTAAAGAAATCGACAGGGAATGTCGTAATTATTCAGGTAGTTACACTACCATTAATTGTGATTCAGAAACTTTTCAGGTTAAACTAATAAGCAAACCATGAAGAATTATCTGTCTTTTCCTTTTGTGTATTTTCTTTTTCTCATTTGTTTATTTGCAGAATGCAAAGATGAGACACATCAAAATCCTGTTTATCCGGAAGCGGAAAAACAAAATATCGACAGTAAACAGCTCGAAGATGCTTTTGAAAATGCCTCCAAAATAGGATCTTTACAGGGATTGGCAGTTTCAAGAAACAATGTTATTGTTGCCGAGGAGTATTTTAATAATGCAGGACCTAAACCTGATCCTGAACTTCATGTGATGTCGGTAACAAAAAGTATTTCATCTACCCTGGTTGGAATAGCGATCAGTAAAGGATTTGTTCAATCTGTTAGCCAGACTCTTTCCGATTTTTTAGGTGAAGAAGTTGATACGCTGAATCCGGAACTTGGAGCGGTTACAATTCATCAGTTGCTTTCTATGACCAGTGGCCAGGACTGGCATGAGTTAGGAGATTATTCCGAGTTTAATGCATTTGCTTCAGCCCCCGACCAGTTGAATTATGTACTGAACAAACCAGTTGTAAATACACCGGGCACGGTTTTTAACTACAGCGATGGCACCGCACACCTGATTTCCGTTATCCTTTCCAAAGCAACAGGCATGGACGCTTCAGCTTTTGCCGATATGTATCTTTTTGAACCAATGGGAATAGGTGAAAGAATATGGTATGGCGACAACAGGATGTTTGCATACGGAGGAGTTGGTTTGTGCATCGGTATTCACGATATGATAAAAATTGGCAACCTTTATCTCAATAAAGGATTCTACAATGATCAGCAAATTGTACCTGAAGAGTGGATCAGCACCGCCACCGAATTCAAGGTTTCAACCGGCAATATTATTCCGTTTCTTACTGATTATGGATATTTCTGGTGGCTCGGAAATGCTCATAACCAAGACTTTATATGTGCAAACGGTTATGGAGGGCAATTTATCTTTTGTGTCGACGAACTGGATTTGGTTATTTGTTCCCGGTCGGATTTCCGCAATTTAACGCGTACCCAGGCCGGTGAAAACTGGTACAATATCCTTAATATTATTATCAATGAAATTTTGCCTGCTGTAAAATGATTATTTAGAAAGAGTTGTGCGGATTGATCTTAACGATAAAACAATTATTATATATTTAATTGATTTTCAATAGCAGATCCCTTCTGTCCGTTAGACATCCCAGCCTTATTGTCTGGTAGGTTCCCCCAATTGGGGGAGGACCGAGATGGAGGTCTGTTACCAATGATTTATTAGTAGTATTTTTAATATTAACCGTACAGTATGTTAATTAGAAATTTTATTATTTACCAATTCCAGAATTACCTTTTCCTCAGCTTTTGCCTTTTCTATGATTTGATTTGCTTCAGTTATAACTTTTTCTGTGAATTCTTTGTCTTCGAATCCTGAAGTATTGATTTTAACATTCAGAAATGCGCCTTCAACAGCAGTTCTGGCACAAAGGGCTCCAACTCCGGCATCGGAAACAGAATTGGGATTTCCTGTTTCTGCCATAGCCCTGATCACTTCCATTGATTCAAGTGACAGTCTCATTACTTTCAGAGGAACATCAATGGCATTCCGGGTTGCATCGGCAATAGCCTGTTTCCGTTCAGCTTTTTCTACATCGTTTGATTTTGGCAAACCCAAAGCAGCCATAATTTTATTAAAAGCAGCTGTATCCTCATCGACACAATTTAATAAAGCCTGCTGATATTTTTTTCCTTTTTCAGCCCAATTGGAGAATTCTTCGCAGCGGTCGTCCCAACCTCGTTTATGCGCAGAAAGATTGGCTACCATGGTTCCAAGGGCAATTCCAAGTGAACCTACATATGCAGAAATGGAACCTCCTCCGGGTGCAGGGCTTTCCGATGCAGTTTCGTTGGCAAACTGAGTTAAATTCATATCAGCCAGTTTTTCTCCACTGCTTTCCTCCATCAGATATTCAATTATTTTCTTTTTCGGGTTGAAAGGTGTAAGTTCATCCAAACCCAGCGATTTAACAGCAATTTTAATAATTTCCTCATCAGAAATACCCACCGACCGTTGCTGTTTCCGAAGGAAATATTTACCGGCATCCAGCATTGCATTTAACGGGATGACACCAACCAGTTCGGAACCCGTTACGCGGATGCCCCTTTCCCTGGCCTTTTCGCAAACCTCATCAAAGGCAATATGAACAGGAGTTACTGTAATATCGGTCAGGTTCATTGAAATCTGAGCAATTCCGTATTCTTTAATGTACCAGCCAATAGCCCTGACTTTTTTCAGCGAGCCGGGAATCCTAACAGGTTCGCCATTTTCATTGTTAATAATTTTTCCGGTTACTGGATCGCCTTCGCGCAAGATCCTTCCTGCTTCCCGAACGTCGAAAGCAATAGCATTTGCCCTGCGAGTAGATGTTGTATTCAGATTTATATTATAAGCTATCAGAAAATTCCTTGCCCCGATTGCGGTTGCTCCTGAACAGGCAACTTTTTCTGACCAGGACGAAGGGCCAAAATCAGGTTTCCATTTTTCCGAGGTAATCCGTTCTTTGAGGGCTTCATACTCCCCTGCCCTGCAACTGGCAAGGCTTCTGCGTTCTTCCGAAGCAGCAGCAAATTCATAACAGAATACCGGTATTCCCAATTCTTCACCAACGCGTTTAGCCAGTTTATGCGCATATTCAACAGTTTCTTCCATGGTAATATTGGAAACCGGGACCAGAGGGCAAACATCGGTTGCGCCAAAGCGGGGATGTTCGCCTTTGTGTTTGCGCATATCAATTAGCGAAGCGGCTTTTTTTATTGCCAGGAATGCTGCCTCAACTACTTCGCTAGGTGAACCAACAAACGTCACAACAGTCCGGTTGGTTGCTTTTCCCGGGTCAACATCCAGCAGTTTAATGCCTTCCACACCTTCAATAACATCCGTTACTTCTTTAATAACTGCCATGTTGTTCCCTTCCGAAAAATTGGGAACACATTCAATGATCTGCTTCATATTTTTAGTCATTAGTCAAAAGTCATTGGTCATTATTTGTTTTAACTACCTACTTCTTACTTTCATTACTTACTGATC
The DNA here is from genome assembly GCA_016933115.1 of Bacteroidales bacterium. Taxonomy (GTDB): domain Bacteria; phylum Bacteroidota; class Bacteroidia; order Bacteroidales; family JAADJA01; genus JAADJA01. The sequence goes on from JAFGBL010000091.1 coordinate 3,395, forward strand.
ACTGTTCACCAACCAATCTGATACTTTCGTCGTCAATAATAATAATCCGTTGTTTATACAATCCTCCGATTGCTTTTTTAAAATTCTTTTTACTAATACCAAATGTTGAATAAATTTCATCCGGAGAACTTTTGTCTGTGATGTCCATAATGCCATCATTTGCTTTTAAGTACTCAACAATCTGCTCTGAAAATTC
>JAFGBL010000092.1 GCA_016933115.1 Bacteroidales bacterium
AAACTTTTTTGAATAACTTAATTTTAATTAATATCGAATTTAAATCTTATGGAAACTTTAACAGTTGATAAAACCCTGGCTTACAAGGTTGCCGATATCGACCTTGCGGATTGGGGCCGGAAAGAAATTGAAATTGCAGAAAAAGAAATGCCCGGATTGATGTCGATCAGGAAAAAATTTTCCGCAGAAAAACCTCTTAAAGGTGCCCGAATCACAGGTTCACTTCATATGACCATTCAAACAGCCGTATTGATTGAAACACTGACGGAACTGGGCGCAGAAGTTAGATGGGCAAGTTGTAATATATTTTCTACGCAGGATCATGCAGCAGCAGCCATAGCAGCCAGAGGAATTTCTGTTTTTGCCTGGAAGGGTGAAAACCTGGATGAATACTGGTGGTGCACCAACCAGGCTTTGACATTTCCCGATGGCGAAGGACCGGATCTGATCGTTGATGACGGTGGAGATGCCACCTTGCTGCTCCACAAAGGATATGAAGTTGAGGACAATCCCGAATTGCTCAAGGGAAAATCAAAAAATACCGAGTTTAATGCTTTGATGCGGCAATTGCAAAGCACCTATGTTGAGGATAAGACCAAGTGGCACAGGGCTGCAAAAAGATTAAAAGGTATTTCGGAAGAGACCACCACCGGTGTTCACCGGCTTTACCAAATGATGGAAAAGGGCATATTGCATGCACCGGCCATCAATGTGAATGATTCGGTTACCAAATCCAAATTCGATAACCTTTACGGTTGCCGCGAGTCGTTGGCTGATGGTATTAAGCGTGCAACCGACGTTATGGTTGCCGGAAAAGTAGTTGTTGTTGCCGGTTACGGTGATGTTGGAAAAGGAAGTGCAAGGTCGCTGCGGGGTTATGGTGCCCGTGTTCTGATCACTGAGATTGATCCGATCAATGCCCTTCAGGCTGCGATGGAAGGATATGAAGTTACAACAATGGAGGAAGCCGTAAAAGAAGGAAATATTTTTGTTACGGCTACTGGCAATAAGGATGTGATCACGGTTGAACACATGCGTCAAATGAAGGACCAGGCCATCGTTTGCAACATTGGCCACTTCGACAATGAAATTCAGGTGGAACCTCTTAATGAATCTCCTGATATTAAAAGAGTCAATATCAAACCGCAAGTTGATAAGTATATTTTTGCTGACGGACATGAAATTTTCATGCTCGCAGAAGGCCGTTTGGTAAACCTTGGTTGTGCTACCGGCCACCCGTCTTTTGTGATGAGCAACTCGTTCTCGAACCAAACGTTGGCGCAGATCGAACTCTGGAAAAACAACTTTAAGGTCGACGTTTACAGGCTTCCGAAAAAGCTGGATGAAGAAGTTGCACGGTTACACCTGCAACAACTGGGGGTTAAATTAACCAAGATGACGAAGGATCAGGCTGATTATTTGGGAGTTCCTTTAGATGGGCCTTACAAGCCGGAGCATTACAGGTATTAAAAACTGATTAGGAATTTTAAAAGAAAAGGCTTCCTCAGATTGGGGAAGCTTTTTTTTTGTAGCCCCGAGTGGAATCGAACCACTATTTAAAGTTTAGGAAACTTCCGTTCTATCCATTGAACTACGGGGCCTGAATTTTTCGCAAAATTAATATTTTTTATATTGAACACATCGATTTAATATAAAAAGTCCATGGATAAAAATTTATCGTAAATCCGATGATCCAGAAATCCTCTTCTATTTTTTAATATATAGAAAAGTTTCTACAATCCGGCTAATTACGTGAAAAAAATCTACACTTTAAGTGCCCGAAAACCCCGTAAATTCAGACGGCACATTTATTGGGAGATAGAAAAGGAAATTTTAATCGCAAACTTTAAAAATTAACAGAAATGGCTAACAAAACAACGAATGCAATAATCGGATTTATTGCGGGAGCAGCAACGGGGGCTGCAGTAGGAATTTTATTTGCACCTGACAAAGGTACGCAAACAAGGAAAAAAATCAAAAAGAAAACCAGAGACCTGTCATCCGATATTAAGTCCAACATCGATAGTACTATTGATGATTTGAAAGATTATATTTCAAATTTTGCAGATGAAATTAAAAACAGGGTCTCGAAAGTTGAAGATGATATGAAAGGGAAAGTACGAGCCGGGGCTGAAAAGGTAGCTGATAAAACCCGGGAAAAAACCACAGAAGCTGCCAGAAAATAAAAGCTAGGAATTATAGAGCAAGTAAAATGACAGATCATTCTTTAGTAGAGAACCTCAGCGAATTGAAAGAGGCTGCAAAGAAGTACATACAGGCGAATATAGATCTAGTAAAGATAAGGTTAATGGAAAAACTGATCCGGACAGGAACCTATTTCTTTTCGGTAATCACAGTAATTATCGTGATTGCTTTTATCCTGATGAGCTTAACCCTGGCATTCAGTTTCTGGTATGGCAAATATTATGACGACCTGGTGGGCGGATTCCTGATTTCTGCAGGATTTTATATTTTAATAGGATTGGCGCTCATCATCTTCCGAAAAAGTATATTTACCAACAGCATCATCAGGAACCTGGCAAAAATTTTATTTTCAGATAATGAAAAAGAAAAAAAATGAGCGAAATCAGGAATTTAAACGAGCTTAGAAATATTCATGATGTGAGGCTGTTGAAGGAACGGTTGAAGTATGAAATTAAATTAAATGAGCAAGATCTTTTCAATGATTTTCAGTATTTAAAAATTTCAATCGTCGATTCTGTAAAAACAGCAGTCAGGGATTTGGGCCAGGAAATAATTACATCAGCAATTTTAAAATTCATTGATCGGTATCGAAGAAACCGCCGTTGATTTCTGATAATTTCAAATCCGTTTCGAGGAAATCTCTGATTAATTTTTATGAATACCTGTTACATGGCTTCACCTTCCTGTGCTTTCGCAGCTTGAATTTCACAAAGCTTTGGGATAGGTTGCCGTTTTTTCGGTGAAGAGATGGGAGGATTTTTTTAAAATAATAGCTCACACCCATCGAAAGAAATGTATAATAGTCGAAATTATTGTTTTTAACCAGATTATCCAGTTTATCATTTTGTGATTGCCTGAGGGCAAGATCTGCCGTAATATCCAATCTGGGGTTAATTTTATAAAATATATCTGTTCCCAGAAAAAATACAAATTCAGGCGTACCAGTATTATTTACATAACTTTTTTGTTGCCCTTCTTCATAAATATTTCTTGTTGCCTTAAAAATAAACTGCCCGACGCCCGCATAACCGATGAATCCGAAGTTTAATCTGTTTTGTTTATCAAAAATCTTAAGAAAATCAATTCTTCCATGGAGGTTATATTCCAAAAAACGGGCGTTAAAGGAGATATCATTATTGTTTTTCCCATTTAAATTTCCATATAACAGTTGACCTGAAACCCCAAATATTGGAAACATTTTGGTGAGTGTAGCAGCGGTTGCCGGTCCACTTTCATAAAGGATTTTTTTAATCGGATTGTCGTCATAAATACTTAAATCACCAAAATAAGAAGTTAACCCTTGGCTCACATTTATTGACCAGGAAGACCTTGAGATGGCTGACTTTTTCCCGCCCCAATCGGGTGATCTGGCCGCAGTTTCTTGAATTGAAACCACAAAGAGTATTCCGGCAATTATGTTTTGGGATAATTTAAACATCAAATTTAAAAATGTAAATCAAATACATAAAAAATCTAATGGTTACATATTGACGGCCGGTCCTTGATAAGTCACTGAAGTATATAATTATTTTCTTGCCTGTTTGGGAATCATTTCGATCAATAGTTTAACTTTAGCCAGTCAAAAACAGATCAAATGATGAAGATTATTGATGTTCTGCGAATTTTCGTTATGGCGTTTTTATTAGGTGTCTTTCCCTGCCAGGTAAAATCTCAGGTAATATTCGAATTGTTTTCTCCGGATAAACGTTTGTTGACTAACTTACGGATATCAGAGCAAATAGAATTCCAGGTATTGATGGATTCAGTTATCATTGTTGATTATTCTGCAGTTTCCATGCAACTGAATGATGGGGAAATTTTGGGCAGGAACCTAAAAATTAATAAGAAGGTTACAAATTCTGTTAAAAATATGATTATACCCGTGATCGCCGAAAAATTTAAAAGCGTTGAAGAAAATTATAATGAGATGAAGCTGGTTTGTAAAGGTAATTATGACATTTGCTTCCGAGCTTATAACAACGGTTTGGCCTGGCGGTTTGAGACGAAAATAAATGATAGTATAAAAATTGTCAATGAGGAATTGGTACTAAATTTTCCACCGAAAGCCAGTATTTGGTTCCCGGAAGAAGAAGGTTTTTTCTCTCATAATGAAAGATATTACACGTTTGAACCGCTGGTTCAAATTTCATCAGATAGATTTTGCAGCCTGCCTGCTCTTGTAGAATCTGTCGGAAGGATAAAGGTTTTAGTTACGGAATCGGACCTTTTCGATTATCCCGGAATGTGGTTGGAGGGAACTTCGGGCAGTGCCCTCAAGGCAATTTTCCCAGGTATGGCACTTGAAGAGGAACAAACCAATGACCGAAATGTAAAGGTGTCGAAATATGCTGATTACATTGCCTATACCAATGGAAGCCGTTCCTTTCCCTGGCGGATTCTGGCAGTCGCAAGGGATGACGGAGACCTGATCACCAACCAGTTGAGCTTTTTGCTGGCCGAACCGTGTAAAATCGAAGATCCTTCCTGGATTAAACCCGGGAAAGTAGCCTGGGACTGGTGGAATGCCTGTAATATTTACGGTGTCGATTTCAAATCGGGGGTCAATACCGATACGTATAAATATTACATAGATTTTGCCTCGAAATACGGGATAGAATACATCATAATGGATGAAGGCTGGTATATATTGGGTGACCTTTTGAATGTGGTTCCAGAAATTGACATGGTGGAGATCATCAGGTATGCAAATGAAAAAAATGTCGGAGTGATCCTATGGGTGGTTTGGAAAACGTTGGAAGATCAATGGGAGGCGGCATTTGATCAATTCGAAAGATGGGGTGTAAAAGGTTTGAAAGTCGATTTTATGCAGCGCGACGACCAGTGGATGGTCAATTATTACGGCCGGGTTGCTGAAGAGGCGGCAAATCGTCATATGCTGGTTGATTTTCACGGTGCATACAAGCCATCGGGATTGAGTAGGAAGTATCCCAATGTGCTCACACGGGAAGGATTAAGAGGACTGGAACAATCCAAGTGGTCGGATAAAAACACTCCCGACCACAATGTGACATTGCCATTCATCCGCATGGTTGCCGGCCCAATGGATTATACGCCCGGAGCGATGCTCAATGCCAACAAGGAAAATTTTCGTGCGGTCTTTTCCGAACCGATGAGTATGGGAACACGGTGTCACCAGCTTGCCATGTACGTGATTTATGAGAGCCCGCTTCAAATGTTGTGTGATAATCCTTCCAATTATTACCGGGAACCCGATTGTATGGATTTTCTTTCTGTTGTTCCTACAGTATGGGATTCAACGGTTGTTATATCCGCAAGTGTAGGAGAGCACATAACACTGGGAAGGAAAAGCGGGCAAGAATGGTACATTGGGTCAATGACCAATTGGGATCAGAGACAAATTGAAATTGACTTTTCATTTCTTGATACAGGTAATTATATGATGGATATTTTCCAGGACGGTATAAATGCCGATCGTTATGCCGCCGATTTTAAAAGAATGAAAAAAGAAGTAAATTCTTCCGATAAATTAACGATAAAACTCGCTCCGGGCGGGGGTTGGGTTGCCCGGATTTACAAAAACCCTGAAGAAAAATAAGCTAATTACAGAACGATGAATTTCCTGGTGATCCCCTGTTTCTGGTTCCCCAACCTGAGGAAATAAATACCACTTTGCAAAGCGGAAATATCTATCGAATAACGGTTTTTCCCGGCCTGTCCATTAGTTGATTCATTTTGAATGATCTGTCCTGTTTTGTCGATAATTGAAATACTCATAACACCCGGCCGGTTCATGCTAAAATCAATACAGATTGATTCCCGGGCAGGATTGGGATAGATATTGCCGGCAAAATCGATCATTTGATTTTCTCCGATTACATTCAAACTTCCGTGAACCGACGAACTGGTGATCACAAACTGAAGGTCGGTCAGCTCGCAATTGTCCTCGCTAAGTACAATATTAACCGGAAATGTTTGTTTACCTGTTATTTCGGCATAAACCGTATAATTCCCCAGGGGCATATCACAAAATTCAAAGTGGCCGTCACAATTTGAATAACAACAAACCATGGGCTCGTTATCTTCGTTGAATAACAGAATCTCCATGTTTTCAGCAGGGTAGAAATCCTTGCCGTCCGTATCAGAGCCGTAACTGATGATGCCACCTATCATCCCCGGACCATTGCTCATCAATCCCTTAGGAACCAAATGGATATCGTAATTATAATTATTTTCAAAATGGAAAATCGTATCTGCCTCTGTCCACAACAGGTTATTGCTGTAATAGGTAGGTAAATAATCGTAAATCATTGTTGAATTTGAATCCGGCCTGGCTTTCACTATATATTCTCCTTCAATCAACTGGTAAAAGAGGAAATATCCAAGAGTGTCATTGAAAATAGCTGTATCCAGCAGCAGGATTTCATTGTTCTCAATTTTATATAAATAAGCACGACCCATATCAATGGGGAACATCCCGGCAAACACATGCCCGCCCATGTGAAAGTACTGATTTTTAACGATGTTTAAATACTTTACAATGTAGCTGGTCGTAATTTCTCCTCCGGGGAAAGCTTGAAAACTCACCGTTAGCTTAACTTTATAAAGGCCATAATGATCATAAGTATGCGCAGGGTTGGTTTCATAGGAAAAATTGCCGTCGCCGAAATTCCATTCTCGCTGTATTACATTTGTCGGGTCGGTCTTGTCATAAAACTGGTATTCCAGTTCATTGGTGCCGTTTGGATTGGAAACGAATTCAAAACTGGCATAGTGGGCAGTGGAAGTCAGCTCTATCGGAAGATAAAAATTGGCAAGAAGGATGTTTTGCTCACTCCAATCGAATCGGAAATAGAGGGTAGTATCGTGCCTGACATTCATATAATCACGTGTTGAGATGATTATAGCACCTTTATTGACATGCGTATAAACAGTATCGAAAAAATATCCGTCTTTATCAGTATATAACTTGCTGGAATATATAAATGAGGGATTATAGGAAGAGTCGGCGATCAATTCCATTTCCTGGCCGATTATCGGACTTCCTTTTGCGGTATTGAGTACCTGGCCTATAATAACCGCCTTGTTTTTTTCAAAAAGTTGCTGCGCACCTGCCATTGGTGAGAAAGCCATAAGAATGATGAGCAGCGAAATGGCCTTCAATATGAGTATTTTTTGTATGTGGCAAATTTTTAATTGCATATTCACTGGTTCTATTAGAAATTATATAAAAGCCCGCTTCTTAGTCCAACAGAATATGGATGCTTTGTATATGAATTGGTCCTGTCGTAGGTTGAATTGATGTAATACCTTACCATCGGTTCAACTGATAATGACAAACGATTTCCTATTTTGTAAGTTATGCCTCCCGAAAACATAAATTGCCAGTTTGTTTTGATCCGGGAAGGCATATCGCTTTCAACATTTAAGATTTTATGTTCCTTCATCCCATCCATGTTGTAAACTTCCTCTTTGACGAGAATTGACAACGATGGCCCTCCCTTTACAAACCAGCCAAGCCTGCGGTTCTCACTTCCATATCCAAACAGTACGGGAATCTGCAAATAAGTGAAATGGTTTTTGGTCGGTTCAATCTGAATGTAGGTCAGGGAATCGTAAACCCTTACGTTTTCAGTATGATAATTGGGGATGATTCCGGTCGCAGTAGAATCAAAAGTTACGTCGTACACATCTTCATACGATCCCATGTATTTATTGTAATCAATTTTGTACTTGCCCTGATCCGAGGCGAATGACAACCCGATTCCGCTTTGAACAAAATAGCCTGAGAATTTGTAAATGGCATGCAGGTCAATGGAGTAACTTCTGTTTGTAAAATTATCGTCATTTGGATAGAAAATAACTTCAGGAGTAAAATACAATCCAAACATCAATTCGTTGTCTTTACCATAATCGCTTTTTATTCCTGGCCCCGAAATTTCGGGTTGGGATTCATGGGATGTTTCAGTATTATTTTCTATGCTTTCTGAACCCGGATTTTCTTCGATCAACGAGCCCTCTTGTTCATCAGTACCGGATGACTCAATGTAAATTACATCATTGATGGCAAGCAATTCAGGATCATCAGCAGGTAAATACGGAATTGATTCCGGCGATCCTGCCAGCAGGTTTGATTTTCCAATTTTTTCCGAAGGAATATTTTCGTTGCGGGCAATCGTTTCGTCTTTTGTAGAATTTGAAATTGATTTTTTGTCACCATTTTTCTTTTTCTTGTTCACCTCCACCGAAATGGGCATATACTCCTGTTCTTCGGGTAAAACTTCGGCTTGATTATATTGTTCTGACGACGTTGTATTGGGTTCGTTATTCTGGGCAACCAGTGCCTCATTCAGACCCCTTGTTGTTCCTGAAGAATTGACTGCAGAAGGCATTTCATTTGTTATTATTCCATCACCTGAATTTCCCAGCAGCAAATACAATGTAACAAAACCGGCCACAAGCAAAATGATGGAAAGACCTAAAATACCCCCTTTGGTCAGTCCGCCTCCACCTTTTTTACCATGTAGTGCTTCCTTCACATTCAACCAGATATGCTCCGGCGGTTCGTGCTGGAAATCCCCGAACTTATCCTTAAAATAATCGTCAATATTTTTATATTTATCACTCATGTTGCTTATTCAAGCGTTCATTGTAAAGTTCCTTAACTTTTTTCTGCAAAGTTTGCCGGGCCCTTGATAATTGGGACTTGGAAGTATTTTCTGAAATTTCCAGTAACTCGCTGATTTCTTTATGGGTATAACCCTCGATTACATTCAGGTTAAAAACCATTCGGTAACCTGCGGGTAGCTCACGGATCAGTTTCAGAAGATATTCAACCGATATTTTTTCGAGGATACGGTCATCCATGTTTTGAATGGATCCGGCATGTTCAATTTCAATATCTTTTAAATATTTTAAATTTTTCTTGTAATAGTTAATCGCCGTGTTGACCATCGTCCTTCTGACCCAGCCTTCCAAAGAACCTTCATTCCTAAAAGATTTGAGATTCACATAAACTTTTATGAATCCCTCCTGAAGGATGTCGTCGGCTTCCATTTGGTTTTTGGCAAAACGAAGACATACCCCATACATTTTAGGTGCATAGCGCCTGTAAAAATCTTCTTGTGCCCGGTGATCATTTTTCAGGCACAGATTTATCAGTTCCTCGTCAGAATGCATCAATATTATTCAACCCTAAATGACCGGATTAATCACACTGTTTCCGCTGTAATTTATTTAGTGAGCGCCCAACAATCAGGCGCGCGTAAAATTACAAATAAAATTCGGAATTACCAATTATCTTCCGATCCAACTTCACCATGATGTTTAAAGAACGCATTATGAAAAAGATACAGGCACTTTTGCCATATACAAATGGAAGACAAGAACCTACTTTAAATGGTTGCATTATTTGTATCCGCTTTGCCAAATATATATTTTGATATAGTCGTCTGTTTATCAACATCAATTTATCCGTTAGGATTTTGGAGGTTTGTTGTTTATTTCTTTCAAAATATCATTAATTTCGCCGGTTTATTACACCATAAAAAATTGAAACAATGATTAGTAAAAGGAATTATTTGTGGTTTGCTATAGCAATCCTGTTCTTTCTGGCAGGTTGCAACCAGCCCCGACAAAAACAGGGTCAGCAAACAATGAAATCTGAAAATCTTTCGGAAATGCAAAAGAAACTGAATGAGTATGTTTCGGTAAAATTAACAGCCGATATCAGCCATTTGTCTGAAAATGAAAAGGAAATGCTCAGGCTACTGTTTGAAGCTTCCAGGTTGATGGATGATATTCACTGGAAACAAAACCTGGGCAATAAGGAAGAATTCCTTGCTTCGATCGAGGATGAAGCAACCAGGAAATTTGCTGAAATCAATTATGGCCCCTGGGATGAATTGGATGACCTAGAGCCCTTTGTAAAAGGATATGGCAAAAAACCTGCCGGCGCTGCGTTCTATCCGCAAGATATGACCAAAGAAGAATTCGAGGTGTTCAACAATCCCGATAAAACTAGCCAGTATACCCTCCTCAGGAGAAATGAAAATGGAGGCCTGGAAGTTGTTTGGTATCACGATGCCTTTAAGGAACAAGTCAACAGAGCTGCGGAATTGCTGGCCGAGGCTTCCGAACTGGCGGGTGATGTAGAATTTGCAAATTATCTTAAACTCAGGTCGGAAGCCTTACTTACTGATGAATATCAGCCCAGCGACATGGCCTGGCTGGATGTAAGAAACAATAACGTTGATCTGGTCATCGGGCCGATTGAAAATTATACTGACGCATTGTATGGATACAAAGCGGCCCATGAAGCTTTTATACTGATTAAGGACAAGGTTTGGAGTGACAAGCTTTCAAAATATGCGGCTTTCCTTCCACAGCTTCAGAAAGACCTGCCGGTCGATCCGAAATACAAAGCCGAAATACCAGGATCGGACGCCGACCTCAATGCTTATGATGTGGTTTTTTATTCAGGCGATTGTAATAAAGGCGGTAAGACCATCGCCATCAACCTGCCCAATGATGAGGAAGTTCAGTTGCAAAAAGGAACCCGCAAACTTCAGCTCAAGAATGCTATGAAAGCCAAGTTCGATCATATCCTCGTACCGATAGCCAATGAATTGATCTCTGTCGACCAGCAAAAATACATCACCTTCGACGCTTTCTTCTCCAATACCATGTTCCACGAAGTAGCCCACGGAATGGGCATTAAAAATACCATCGACGGGCAGGGTACCGTCAGGCATGCTTTGAAGGAGCAATATGCAGCAATCGAAGAGGGTAAAGCCGATATCCTGGGTTTGTACCTCGTTACCAAATTGCACGAAATGGGCGAATTTGCCGAAACCGATCTCATGGACAATTATGTCACCTTCATGGCCGGTATTTTCAGGTCGGTTCGTTTCGGGGCTGCGAGTGCACACGGAAAAGCAAATATGATCCGGTTCAACTTTTTCCTGGAAAAAGGCGCCTTTAAGAAAAATGAAGATGGTACTTATTCCATAGATATTGAAAAAATGAAGGAAGCTTCAAGGGAATTAACCCAACTCATTCTCAAGCTCCAGGGCGACGGAGATTATGAAAGCGCCAAATTACTGGTGGAAGAAAAGGGAATTATCAAACCTGGACTTCAGTCCGATCTCGACCGGTTGTCCGCTCTGGGTATACCGGTTGACATTGTTTTCGAACAAGGTCCGCAAATGCTCGGATTGTAATCATGCCGATGTTCGAACTTGAACAGCAGCCGTATTTCTACGAACATATTCTTTTGTTTTTACCGGACACCCGGTGGAATAATGTTTTTATTTCCAATTTCTTGAAATTGGTGGCATGGTTTTCGGGAACGGTGGAAATTCAAAAAAATAATCTTAATAATCCAATTAATTAATAGTGTAATGAAAAAATTTTTAATGTTTGTTTTTGGTGTGTTTTTGTCAGTCAGCAGTTTATTGGCATTCACGCCACCCGATGAAGGGATGTGGCTTCCGATGTTTGTCGATCGCCTGAATTACTTAGATATGAATGAAATGGGGCTGAAGCTTACCGCTGAGGAAATTTACAGTATTAATAATTCGAGCCTGAAGGATGCCATTGTAGGCCTTTCGGAGGGCCCAACCCCGGGAGATTATTTTTGTACCGGAGGTATTGTATCCGACCAGGGTCTTTTGTTTACGAATCACCATTGTGGATACGACATCATTCAAAAACATAGTTCGGTAGAACATGATTACCTGTACAACGGTTTCTGGGCCGGAAGTTTTGATGAAGAGCTGCCCAACGAGGGTTTGTCTGCATCCTTCCTGGTAAAAATGGATGATGTTACAGATAGCATCGTTCCTTTCCTGTCCGATTCCATGTCGTCGGGTGACCGCCAGATGAAAATCAGGGAAATTACCGGAAGACTTGAAGATGCTGAATCGGAGGACGGTAAATACAATGTAGTTGTGAAAAGTTTTTTCGAAGGCAATGAATATTACCGGTTTGTTTACCTGGTATACGAAGATGTCCGTTTGGTAGGAGCCCCTCCCTCTTCCATCGGAAAGTTCGGCGGAGATACCGATAACTGGATGTGGCCCCGCCAAACCGGTGATTTCTCCATTTTCAGGGTATATTCCAATGCAGAAGGTTTTCCGGCGCCTTTCTCCGAAGACAATGTTCCGTTAAAGCCCAAAAGTTATTTGCCCATCTCCCTCAAAGGGGTTGAAAAAGATGATTTCACCATGATCTGGGGTTATCCGGGCAGCACCGACCGCTATGCCTCTTCATATGGTGTTGATTTTGTTACCTATGATTTGGGGCCGTCATTGATCGATATGTTGGGTTTAAAGCTTGAGATCATGAAAGAAGACATGGATGCCGACCGGCAGGTGAATATCCAATATGCTTCTACTTATGCCTCACTGGCCAATGGCTGGAAGTATTACATCGGACAGGTCAGGGGATTAAAAAGGCTAAAGGTGGCTGACAAAAAGAGAGAACTTGAAGAAAGATTCATGGCCTGGGTCGAAAAAGATGAAGCCCGTAAAGAGAAGTACGGCAATATCCTTACCAATATGGAAAAGGGATACGGCGAGGCCGGCAAAAACATCAAGCCTTTCCTTTATATGAACCTCGGGCTCATGTCACCCGATATCATCAATTATTCGCAGGATTTTACCCAATTTGAGCAACAACTGAACGAAGCAAAGGAAAATCCCGAAGCTCCCAAAACCACGGCTGAACAACTGCGGGAAGCGGCAAAGGAACATTTTAAAGATTACAATGCCCCGACCGATGAAAAAATCATGGCCGGTTTGTATAAAAAATATTTGGAAGATATTCCGGCTGAGCAACAACCCGATTTTTTCCTGGAACTTCAGAAAAAATACAATGGCGATTATGATAAAATGGCCCGGGAAATGTTTGAGGAATCCATCTTCTCAAGCATGGAAAAAGTAAATGCATTCCTCGATAAACCAAAAGCCAAAACGCTGGCCAAGGATCCGGTTTATCAATTGGCAAAGGAAGTTTTTGAATCATTCATGGCTACCATGAATCAGTACCGCACTTCACAAGGTTCACTCGGGAAGGATAAACGACTATTCGTCCAGGGATTGAGGGAAATGCAACCGGATAAGGTCTTTTATCCCGATGCCAATTCAACCATGCGCCTCAGCTACGGAACAGTGGAAGATTATTACCCGGCCGATGCGGTCCGTTATGATTATGTGACCAACCTGAGCGGCGTGATGGAAAAGGAAGACCCTAACAATGAAGAGTTTATTGTTCCGGAAAAATTGAAGGAACTTTTCACAAACAAGGATTATGGCAGGTATGGAACCGACGGCCGGTTGATCACCTGTTTCCTCACCACCAATGATATTACAGGCGGTAATTCGGGAAGCCCGGTGATCAATGGCAACGGAGAACTCATCGGGCTGGCTTTCGACGGCAACTGGGAAGCCATGAGCGGCGACATCGTTTTCGAACCCGAACTGCAACGCACCATTTGCGTCGATTCGAGGTATATCCTGTTCGTTATCGATAAGTATGCCGGGGCAAAAAGGCTGATCGATGAACTTACGATCATACAGTGAAATTTTGAATTATTATAAAAAAGCAGCCGGGACCTGGTCCCGGCTGCTTTTTTTGTAACCAATTCATTGTTATTTCGTTGTAATAATATCACTGAAACGTCTTATTATTCCGGCATTAATGATCAGGTTTTACAATTTATTTATGGGCACCTTGTTATTTATCAACAGCGCTTTATTTGCCCAGCAAAACATTTTCATCAATTATTCCCTGGAGGATGGTGTTCCCCAGTCAACCGTACTGGCCATTTACCAGGATCTGAACCGGAACCTGTGGATTGGTACACAGGGCGGTGTTTGTAAATACAACGGGCATGATTTCGTAACTATTGACACCCGGCACGGGCTTACCGACAACCACATTACACAGATATTACAGGACCATGAAGGCCGGCATTGGTTCGGACACCGCTACAACGGCCTTACCCTGATGAAGGGCCGTAATTTCATTAAACTGCCAGTAGTCCATTCGCGCATCAATGCCATCAGGGAAGACCCATTCGGTAATATCTGGTTCGGTAGCCTCGACAGCTCAATCTTTATCCTGCCTCAAGGGAAAGAAGCCGCCCTTGAAAATTTTATTCACCTGATGGATGAGGAACATCCGGAAATGGAAACAATTTACGATTTGCTGATTGTTGATTACAGTACAACCTGGATTGCAACCAGCAAGGGTCTTCGGGAAATAAAATTCAATATTGTGGATCATGTTTGGTACAGTGTAGAATTGCCTGAACATGAGTTTTTGCAGAATACCAGATTTTATTCCATGATTAGGGATCATTCGGGCAATTTTTGGCTGCTTTACGATGAAGGGCTTTGCCGGTTGGAAAGAGATGAATCCGGTACCCTTCAAAACACAAAATACCCGTTCGGTATGGAGATCGAAGTGGATTATATCAGGAACCTTACCATTGACAAAAACCATAACATTTGGGGCGCCTGCCAGCAGGGTATTTTCAGGTTCCGTGACGGATCATTCAAACTGTTTACCGAACAGAACGGCCTGTCCGATCCCATCACCAACGCCGTAACCGCCGATGTGGAAGGCAATCTTTGGATCGGAACCACCAACATGGGTGTGTTCAAATATCCCGGTGATAAATTCAAGGTGTTCAATTCGGCTTCAGGTTTAACAAGCGAGGTTGTCATCAGCACCATCGAGGATTCGAAGGGGAATTTGTGGATCGGCACCAATGAAGGGGTCTTTGTAAATAATGGCAACCGCATTGAAAAATTCAAAATGCCCATCAGCCAGGACGACTACGAGGTAAACGCCATATACGAAGATTCCAGGGGTAACATCTGGTTCGGGAGTTACAGCCATTTCGATATCGTGAGGTATAATTCCACGACCGGCACATTCAGGACTTTTGATGTTTCCGATGGACTGGCAACACGGTCGGTGATCTCCATTTCGGAGGATAAGAACGGATGCGTTTGGTTTGCCACCCTGGGCATCGGCGTTTCAAAATATACCTATCCGGTTGACGATCAACCGGAAAAATTCGAAAAATATTCCATCGGTGACGGCCTGTGCAGCGTGTATATCTGGATCATTCACCGCGACCGCGACGGCAACCTGTGGTTCGGAAGCGATGATGCCGGCATTACCATGTACGATGGAAAAAACTTCACATCCTACAATGAACACGATGGACTTCAGAGCCTGAGTGCGGGCGCCATTGCACACGACAGCCGGAACAACATCTGGATCGCAACCATCGGTGGCGGCATCTATAAATTCGACGGGCGGGATTTCATTAATTATGGCGTGGACGACGGCCTGAGCTCCGACAACCCCTTCAGCATCATATGCGATGAAAACGATCATGTTTGGGTAGGGTCCAATATCGGGATCGATAAATTCATCCCGGAAACGGAGCTGTTCAAACACTACGGTAAAGAGGAAGGTTTCGTGGGGATTGAAACCAACCAAAATGCCGTTTTTAAGGGCAGGGGAGGGATCATCTGGTTCGGAACCGTAAAAGGGCTTATCCGGTTCGACCCGGCACAGGATCAACCCAACCTGCTGCCTCCCAGCACTGTTATTGAAAATGTGAAATTGTTCTTTTCCGAATTCGATTATGGCGAGTATTCCGATTCCCTCGACAATTTCAACCGCTTGCCTGTTGGTTTGAGCCTGCCATACCGTAAAAACCACCTCACTTTCGAATATTCGGGCGTGAGCCTGGAGGTTCCCGGAAAGGTAAGATACCAGTACAAGCTCGAGAACTTCGATGCGGAGTGGAACCCGGTTACCAAATCGATGGTGGCCACCTACACGAATATTCCGGCCGGAAAATATACATTTAAGGTGATCGCATGCAACAACGACGGCTACTGGAACCACGAACCCACACGATTATCCTTTACCATCATGGCGCCGTACTGGCAAACCTGGTGGTTCATATTAATACTGGTGGGCGCTACCATTGGGCTGATCTACCTGGTGTTTTACCTCAGGCTGAGGACCATTAATAACCAAAAATTAAAACTGCAGCGGCTGGTGGAAGTAAAAACCCGTGAACTGATCATCGAAATGGAAGAAAAAAAGAAAGCCATGGTAAAGGCTGAGCAGGCCGACCGCCTGAAATCGGCTTTCCTGGCCAATATGTCGCACGAGATCAGGACTCCGGTGAACGCCATTACAGGTTTTACCGAACTGCTGTATGATGAGCACCTGGAAGAGGAAGACCGGAAAAAGTACCTCGACTATATCAATAAAGGCGGCAAAACCCTTTTGAGCCTGATCGACGACATCATCGACATTTCAAAAATAGAGGCCGGCCAGTTGGTCATCAGGAAGGAAAGTTGCAGCCTGAGACAAATGATGGGCGAGCTGTTCATGATGTTCCACGAACTCAAGCAGAAAAAAGGAAAACATGAAATCGATCTACGGGTCTCCAAAGAAATACGGGAAAAAGACCTGAACATCAAAACTGATGCTACCCGTCTGCGGCAGATTTTATCGAACCTGATCAACAATGCTGTGAAGTTCACTGAAACAGGCCATATCGAATTCGGATACCGGCTAAAAGAACCGGGCCGGATCACTTTTTATGTGGAGGATACCGGCATCGGCATTCCCGCAGACAAGCTGGATATTGTTTTCCAAAGGTTCAGGCAGGTAGAGGAGACGTTTACCAAAAACTACGAAGGAACCGGCCTTGGACTTGCCATTTCGAAAAAGCTTACCCACCTGCTGGGCGGCGAAATGTGGGTGGAATCGGTGCTGGGTGAGGGGACCACGTTTTATTTCAGCATTCCGTTGCATATTACCGGCAGTGAAGCGGAAACCGTTATCCCCTCCGTATCCGCGCCAGATCTGGTATCGCTCGAAAACAAAAATATCCTGATCGTGGAAGATGAGGATTCCAATTATTTTCTTACCGAAACCATCCTGAAATCGTGCAAAGCCAATGTGTTCAGGGCGAGTAACGGGTTGACGGCCGTTGATACCATCCGCAACAACGGGCGGCATTTCGACCTGGTACTGATGGATATCAAGATACCCGGTATCAACGGGCTGGAGGCTACCCGCGAGATCAAAAAGATCAACCGGGAAATACCCGTTATTGCACAAACCGCCTATGCCATGGCCGGCGAAAAGGACAAATGCCTGGCTGCGGGTTGCGACGATTATATTTCAAAGCCCATCGACCGTAAACTGCTGCTTGGCAAGATCAGGATGCAGTTGAACGGGGTAAAGAAAGGCTAAAAAAAGGCAAATTAATTTTTAGGTTAATTTTATTTTCACTGAATAATAACTTTAATTATCTTAGCCTTCAAAACAAGACGGATGTTAACAAACCCGGCAAAACCGATACCCGTTTTTTTAAACGTTTAACGAAATTGGAATGCTTACAAACGGCTATACACGTTTAATACGCTTGTTTTCCGAAGCTTTTTTAAACCGGTAAAGACGGAATGCAATTTCAACAATAGCGGATATAGTGGAAATATCCACAATAGGGGGTGTCGTTAGCAGGTAGTTAGCAACAAGGCGAAGGCCACTGCACATTTAAGCCCATTTGGTTTTTGCCGAGGCACGAGCCATAAAATGAAAAACCAAAAGAGCTTAAATTGGGGCTGTCGCAAAAAATGAAAAAAGAGCTTATATGAATAAAATTTAGTAATTTCAATGTCAATTATTGACAAACATTTATTAAAACTAAAAACAATGAAAAGTCAATTTTTAGAACCCACCTTAAATAAAGATGAGTTGAATTCTCTGGAAAGAATTATGAGGAATAATATATTCAAATACTACATTTCGCGGGAATCAATTCCCAAACTTATAGCGGTAACCATTTTCCTGATTCCTTTTGTATCAACGGCATTCTCACAAGGATTTTGGCAGCAATTGTCATTCCCTGATAGTGTTTCTATACAATGCATAACTATTAATGCACAGGAGGATATTTTTATTGGTGTCGGAGATCCGGCGGAAGCAGGTGGAATTTACCGCTCTACTGATGATGCACAAAGCTGGGAGTTTGTTTATGATAATAATGGTTTTTCTGTTCTGGCAGTTGAAGCTGATGAAAACGGGTGGATATATGCCGGAAAAAATGGCCCTGGCAGGTTATTAGTCAGTAAAGATAATGGCGATAGCTGGGAGGAAATAGAACTTCCTCTACCTTCTGTTGGAAACATTGTTAAGATATTTTGTATTGGCCCGGGTACAATTTACATAAGTACCTGGGAATCCGATGGATCCTTCTTGATTTATTCGTTCGACAGTGGGGATACCTGGCAACACAGTTATATCACTGATCATCCCAATGAATATGTTTCGGATCTTGATCTTTCCGGCTCCGGAGAATTATATGTTAGTGTCAACGGTTTTTTCGAAGGCCAGGGAGGAGTTTACCGGTCTGATGATGGGGGAATATCCTGGAGTTATGTCGGTTTACTGGATCACCAGGTATTATCATTATCGATAAACTCAGCAAATGAAGTGTTTACCGGTGACTGGTGGATGTTAAATTCCGATGTTCCGGGTATTCATGCAAAATATGAAGGACAGGATACATTTACACTTGTCCTTGATTGCTTCTTTGTAATAGATATTGTTATCGACGATGAGGATCATATATATGCCACATCAAGTGAAACTATTTTTTATTCAGATGATAATGGGCTAAGTTTTCAAATCATTGAGGACACATTGTCGAAATTCAAGGAATACCTGATTCTTGACGATGAGCATTATCTGTATGCTTCAAGCTCAAAATCACTTGTCAGAAGTATTGATCCCGTTATTACCGGTACACGGGACCAGCATCTTTGCAATAAATCGGGCCAACTAATGCTTTTCCCGAATCCTGCTATAACTGAAATACATATTGAGTTAGGATCGGGAAATCAACGGCCAGGGGAATGTATCGTGACCATATACGACCTTTCCGGTAAGTTGATTAAAGAAATCAAAAAGATATTAGCTAAAGATAGAATAGTTCTGGATGTCAGTCATCTGGAAGAAGGATATTACTATTTAACAATACAGGAAAATAATAAACTATATAACGCAGGCTTTATAAAGAAATAACCTGCACATTTATTAACATTTAAATCTTTTATTTATGAAAAATCAAAGTTTAATCTTTGCATTGGTGTTCATTTTTTTCGCGCTAATTATGAATGCCCAAGTTAACATGAATCCTGATCCCAACGGAGACCCGTGGTGGTCAGGTGACGGTGTGTTGCCAACTCCGGAGGAAATGGCAATGATCCCTGAACTGGTCTTAACGCCTGAATCACAGAGTTTAGACTTGCTGTACAAGGTTTACAACAATGAACATATCTTTTTCCCGCCGATCTTTTTACAACAGGGTTCCAGTTGTGTTCATGCCGCTGAGATCGGGTATAATTTTACCTATGAGATCAACCGTGCGAGAAATGTAGCAGCAGGAAACTGGACTACAAACAAAGACAATTGTTATCACCATTTGTTTACTTACAATTTTGTAAATAACGGCAGTGGCTCAAGTTACACTTCGTATACAGGAGGATTTCGGATAATCAAAGAAAACGGATGCCCGACATATGAGGTTTATAACGATCCTGCTTTAACTTCTCCGGATAAATATAAATACTGGATGACTGACTATAGTAAGTATAACGAAGGAATGGCTAATCAAATTTACGAGTATAACTGGATATACTTTAATACAGCATAATATGCCAGTCTGGAAACCCTGAAACACTGGCTGGCTGATCACGGAGAAGGTGAGGATACCGGAGGATTGGCCGTGATAGCTGTTTATACCAGCGGATGGAATCCTAACGGATCTGTTCCATTAGAGTCACCTGAAGAACCCGGAGCACAAATGATGCTTAATTGGGGGAATTCAAACGGACATGCCCTCACTATAGTAGGATATAATGATGAAATTTATTGTTTTGATATAAATAATGACGGTGAATATACGATCGACCAGGATGTTGATGGTGATGGGGATGTGGATATGTTTGATTGTGAAAAGGGCGCATTTAAAATAGCTAATACCTGGGGAGAAGGATTCGGTGATGACGGATTTATATTTGTCCCTTATAAAGTGATGGTTGATGGCCTGCAAATCTATAATGCCGCATATATCTGTAAATCACATGGTGACTACGAGCCGCAACTGGCAGTTAAAGCAAGTATTGAATATCCTGAAAGGGATAAACTGGGAGTAAAAGTCGGTTATGCCCAAAATGCAAATCAATCAACCCCACTGAGTTCTACTTTTTACAGATCATTTAAATACCAGGGCGGGCCTTATGATATGAGAGGTGCATATCCCGGCCCGATCGAAATCGGTTTGGATTTTGGATATTGGTATCTGACAGAGGATGTTGGTAAGATATTTTTGATTGTGGATGAAGATGAAGAGGGTACACCCACTGATGGTACTGTTGATTATTTCTCAATTGTTGATTACCGTTGGGGAGAGGTGTTTGAGTTGTATTGTGATGAATCAAATGCAGCTATTGTAAATGATGACCAAACCATTCTCTCCGTAGACTATGACCTGATTCCGCATGAATCGAACATTTCGGCTAATTTGTCGCTGTTTAGTAATATGGTATCCCGCTTTACTCCAACAGTTGATAATAATGCTACATTATCAGTTGAAGATGGAGTCCGGGTTGATATGTATGACAGTGAAATTCATATTAATTATGGTAGTACTCTTGAAATTGGAGACAATGTGAAGTTTCTGGCAAAAACAGGTAATTGTAAAATTATAGTGGACGGTGATATAAGTGTCGGTTCTAACGTGAGTTTTATTGCTGAAGATGGTGCTCAACTTGAGTTGGTTATGAATAATTATGCCACCTCAGTAACTTTCGATAACACAACTTTTGAAGGTGCAACATTTGACAGTTATGCCCAAAACCTTACTATTTCCAGCTCAACATTTGATGATTGTTTTATCGTTTCTTCGCACAGGGGGAATGTGACGGTAAAGGACGAAACCAGTTTTGACCGTACATGGCTATATCTTGAAAATATCGAGGATAATCTCAATGTAGCAACAGTTTCGAATTGCATATTTACCACTAACATTACAATGGCTGCCATCGATCTGTGGAATTACAATTTGTACAGTGTCGAAAATAATACAATAGAAGGTTTTTACAACGGGATACAGATAATTCAATGCGGATATGGCGATTCAAAAAAGAACATGATAAATGACAACACCATCACCAACTGTACACAAAGAGGAATACTGGCTTATAGCACACGTGGTGCCATTTACAAAAACCACATCTCGAACAACAGGTACGGTGTATGGTTTGGCGATTATAGCAGTATGAGGTTATATGGATATTCAGGCGCTGCTAATCCGGCACAGACTCAGGAAATCAGGGACAATGATTTTTACGAGGTTTATGCCTCGCAGTATAGTTTCCCGATTTATTTCCGCTACAATGTGATTGTTGATGACGATAATATCGGCGGCGAAGAAGATGCTTTGGTTTTTCACAATGTAGGAAATATGAGCATTAAGGATGTAAGGTATAATTGCTGGGAAGAAATCACAGGTTCATTTAACCCGTCGCAAGACCTTTATGGAGGCGCTTATATCTGGGAGCCAACATGGTGCCCCGGTAGCGGCAGTGGAACAGCCTCAAACCCTGATGAAGACATGTTTGAGGTAGCTGGCAATTTATTCGAAGCGGAAGATTATACAGGAGCCAAAACAATGTATGAAACACTTATTGAACAATACCCCCAGTCGAAATTGGCAAAGGCTGCCATGCAGGAACTTTTTGCATTGGAGAAATTTGTAACCAATGACTATAATTGCCTGAAACAATATTATGATGCCAATGCAACAATACAAGCCTATCCCGATTTGGCTGAAACAGGAGACTATATGGTTTCAAAATGCGACATAAAACTTGAAAACTGGCCGGGCGCCATCAGTTATTATGAGAATATCATACTTGATCCCGAAACTATGGAAGACAGCATTTTTGCTATCGTTGATTTGGGTTATGTGTATTTTGTAATGGAAAATAGTGGTTACAAATCGGCATACACAGGAAACATGGTCCAGTATAAACCGGAATCAAAAGAACAGTTTTTCGACTACAGGAATTACTTGCTGTCGTTAATCCCCGGCGACCAAATGAGTGAGACTATGAAAGGCAATATTTCCGGATTAAAAGCAGGGGCATTGATGCAAAATGTTCCCAATCCCTTCAAAGGAAGAACACAGATTTGGTACAAACTCGAAAATGAATCCACAGTTCAAGTGAATGTGTACAACTACACAGGTCAGTTGATAACTTCTATTAACGAGGGAACAAAAACAAAAGGAAACCATTACATTGATTTTGATGCCACCGGACTGCAAAATGGAATTTATTTTTATTCCATCAGCATAAACGGACAAACAACAGATAGTAAAAAAATGACAGTTTTAAAATAACATCGGACAAGTAATGCCGACACTTCGCAGCTATACACATCCCGCCTTCGCAGTGGCTAACGCTTAACCCTGCCTGCACTGTCGTTTCGGCAGGCAGGCAAAAAGGCGGGATAAGTATAGCCGCCCCAACGCCGGAAAGATATGAACGCCCAGTTGCTAACACAGGATGAAAAGCAATACTGGCAAAAGTGGAATTAATGGAAAATAAAAGCATATTACTCAGGAAAGAAAGATACGGAAAATAAATCCAGTACTGCTTTTATCCTGGAGGCGTTACCAACAATACTGAAATGAAACTTACTACAGAAATAGACCAATTAAAAATACAATCTGACTTATTCAAAGAGGCAATACATGCTATCTCTGCATCAACTATTGGTTTTTCTGAATTAACATCTGTAATCGGACCAATTTTGACACTTAATGAAACAACTCTGAGAAGTGTAATACTACTTGCTGAAAATAATCACCATAGAGACTTGATTATTCTTTCAAGACCTTTTTTAGAATCTATCATTAATGTTGGATTTATTTGTGCAAAAGGGGAAAGTGCTGTTGTTGACTCAAAAAAATATGCATACCAAAAAGGATATCGAGATTTATTTCGTGGTATTGACATTAATAGCTTTAAGATTAAAAGCGACATCAATGATTATCTTGATGAATTTGAAAAGGCAGCACCACAAGCTATGAAAGATGCCTTGGCAGACTTTACGACCAAGAAAGGAAAAGAAATAATGAACTGGACTCCCGAAACAACAAAAACTAGACTTGAATTAATTGGGAAAAAATATGGTGATTATGTTAATGTACTTTTGACATTCGCATTTTTCTCAATATATCGTGATGTTTCAGAGATTATACACAATAGTTACTATGGTGTTCGAATTTATTTAGGTATGCAACAGAAAGATATGACTGCGTTCAAAAGTGCAGAAGAAGCCGCTGAATATTTTGGTAAACATCAAGAAAATCTAGCTACTTTAATACTGCAACAGATTAACATTTCTATAAATGCATTATTGAATATTTTAAACCAGAAATTCAAGCTTGACTCAACAGATGACATCTTCAAGAGGTCAAATGATAATTTAGTAGATTACGCCAATAAAATAAGTACAGTTGGTAACAATGTATAAAAATAATAGCCGAGTTAGTAGTTTTTTAAAGGGCTTTAGCCCGCTTCATCGTTCTTATAACTTGACAGGAATGCGCCACGCATTCGGCTACTATTCTTATACTCAACGTTAGCCTGTGCAAAAACTAACCCCCGCTTGTTGATAACATTTTTTTCCTGATTAACAATGAAAATGGCATAATTGTTATCTTGTTTGGGTAAATTAAAAACAACCACAGATGCAGTATTTACAAGGTAACGACCGGGAACAGATGTTCATGCTCAGCCTTGAAGAAGCCTTTAGCAAGGCCAATTTTGTCCAAATGATAGTTAAAAAAAAGAATGGGCTGCCCCTCATCCATAGCAGGAATTTTCTATTTTTACTTCATCAAATACAACCGGAATGTCCATCGCTTTAAACCCGCTATTTGCATTCACAGGGCTATTTATCATGCCTGTCCGGAAACCGGG